>JBKJKS010000632.1:0-10911 GCA_046597295.1 Saprospiraceae bacterium | reverse complement strand
CCAAAGGGTACAACACGATCACGCTAGAGCGCGCACTGCTGGACACCGCCGGTCTGCTGTACTACAAACTGGAAACGGCCACCGATATGGCCACGAAGAAAATGATCCAGACGAAGTAAGTAAAACGGCAGGAATGGCGGTTTTACCCGCCGTTCCTGACCGGAAGGAATTCATAACAACGCCACGGCCATCCTTGCAAAAGGGTGGCCGTCGTTGTTTCAGGACCGATCGTCCTGTTTTTCGGGCAGGCTTGCTTATTTTTGCGCAAACAACCGGCAGTGGGACGTTCTGTGTTTGCAAGCATTAAACAACTGGAAAGGTGGGGGCGGCGTGGTGCGCAAGGAATAGGGGTCTTTGCCCGACAGCATCCCCGTACGACGGCTACCCTGACCCTGCTGGTGGGTATCTGGCTTTTTTGCCTGCCCCGGCCCTTGTTTGACAAGCCGGTTTCCGTGGTGCTGGAGGACCGCCAGGGCGAGTTATTGGGTGCCCGGATCGCCACGGATGGGCAGTGGCGTTTTCCCAAATCCGAACAGGTACCGGCCAAGTATGCCGACTGCGTCATCGCCTTCGAGGACAAACGCTTCTGGTGGCATCCCGGCGTGGATCCGGTGGGGCTGCTCCGGTCCTTATGGCAGAACCTCCGTCGGGGCAAGGTGGTGAGTGGTGGCAGTACGCTGACCATGCAGGTGATCCGGATGGCACGCGACAATCCCAAACGCACGATCTGGGAAAAGTTCGTGGAAGTATGCCTGGCGACCCGTCTCGAACTGACCCATTCCAAACGCGCTGTTCTATCGTTTTACGCCTCCAATGCGCCCTTCGGCGGGAACGTGGTGGGTCTGGAAGCGGCTTCCTGGCGATACTACGGCAAACGCCCCGGCCTGCTGACCTGGGCCGAATCAGCGACGCTGGCAGTCTTGCCCAACAGCCCTGCGCTCATCCATCCCGGTCGTAACCGCAGCGCCCTGCTGGCCAAACGCAATCGCCTGTTGGAGCGCCTGCGCGATCTGGGAAAATTTACGGCGACGGAATGCGCGCTGGCCAGCTCGGAACCACTGCCGGATGATCCGCTGCCCCTACCGCAATTGGCTCCCCACCTGCTGGACCGGCTCAACGCCGCTACCCATCATCCCCAGCGCTTTTTGACGACGATTGACCGTGATTTACAGCGCCGGGTGACGGAAATCGTCCTGCGCCGGCACGAAATGTACCGGGGCAATGACATCCATAACCTGGCCGCCGTGGTGATCGATGTGCCGACCGGCGAGGTGCTGGCCTACGTGGGTAACGTACCGGGTGCGGGAAAGGAACACGGAGAAGCAGTCGATGTGCTCGCCGCGCCGCGCAGTACAGGCAGCATTCTGAAGCCTTATCTCTATGCCCTGGCCCTGGAGAGTGGAGATATATTACCCAGCAGCCTGTTGCACGACGTACCGACCCAGATGGGCGAATACAAGCCTGAAAATTTCTACGAAAGCTATGACGGGGTGGTACCGGCCAAACGCGCCCTCATCCGTTCGCTGAATGTGCCTTTCGTGTTGCTGCTCCAGCAGTACGGTCTGGAAAAATTTCACTTCAACCTGCGCCGGCTGGGCCTGGGCACCATTAATCAGCCCCCGGAACACTACGGACTTTCGCTCATCCTCGGCGGTGCGGAAGCCAATTTGCTGCAAATTACCAATACCTACGCCTGCATGGCCCGGGAGCTGGGCAGTTTTTATGATCGCAATGGCCGCTACGACGCCGGGGATTTTCGGGAGCCGACGTTTTTAAAAGACCAGCGCGCGCCGGATCATCGCCTGCAGGCGACGACGGATCTATTGAGCGCCGGGGCGATCTGGCATACGTTCGAAGCGATGCGCGAGGTGGAACGCCCCAACAGTGCGGGGGAATGGGAACTTTTTCGTGCCGGGCGGCCCATTGCCTGGAAAACGGGCACAAGTTTCGGTTTTCGCGATGCCTGGGCCGCCGGCGTGACGCCGCGCTACGCCGTTGGGGTCTGGGTGGGGAATGCCGATGGCGAAGGTCGACCCGGACTGATCGGTGTGGAAATGGCTGCGCCGGCTTTATTCGAGATCTTTGCCCAGCTGCCGGACAATGAACGCTGGTTCGATCCGCCCTACGATGATATGGTGCAGGCGGCTATTTGTCGGCAAAGCGGCTTCCGGGTGGGAGAATACTGTGCATCCGACACCCTGTGGATACCCAAAAGTGGATTAAAAAGCGGCATTTGTCCGAACCATCAGCTGCTGCACCTCGACGCGACGGGGCAGTGGCAGGTGAGCAGTGACTGCACGTCGCCCGCTGCCATGCAGCACCTGCCCTGGTTTATATTACCCCCCCTGGAAGAGTTTTATTTCAAAAGTAAAAATCCGGCTTATCGCAGTCCGCCGCCTTTCCGGCCCGATTGCCTCGGCTCGCAAATGGCGCCAGGCCAGCAGCCCATGCAACTGATCTATCCCAAGCATCCCACCAAAATCTACGTTCCCGTGGATCTGAATGGCCAACTCAGCAGTACGATCTTTCAGGTAGCCCACCGTAGCCCCGACACCGAGATTTTCTGGCACCTGGACAACGTCTACCTCGGCACTACCCGTACTTTTCATCAAATGGCCCTCCAGCCGGCAGTGGGTAAACACCGGCTCGCACTGGTGGATAAAACCGGATACCGGCTGGAATTGCCCTTCGAAATCATCGGGAAGGGGGAATAAACACTCGTGGGTTGAAAAATCACAAGTGTCTGATTATTAACACGGAACAAGTCCAGTTTTTTATATCCTCATTCCTCCTCCTCCTCCGGTACGGTCCGCAGGCGGTACTTCACCTTTTCTACGGGTTTAAGTTTTTTCTTCTTGTGGTCGTGCGCCGTTTGGATACGGACAGGCTCTTCGACGCGACGGGGGTCTTTTCTGGTCTTTTCCCAATGTTTCATGGCAAAAGTAAGGTGGGTTTTGTCCTTCTGCTGCTTTCCGGCGGAATGGGAGGTGCAGAAGGCCGTGTTAAAAAAGTTGTGAGCAGATTTATTTGGCCAAAACCCTGCGGTGCCGACAAAACACCCCAGATCGGATGATCAAACGAATACAAAAATAAACCCTACTTCGCTTGTGTCAAGAGAATGAACGCTAATTTTTTCGGCGGCTCCCGCCGGCCGGCCCGGTGATGTGTACCCCTCAATCCGGGAACGCCATAGTCCGATGATTTGCCTGAGCCGTATGGCTCAGGCAAATGGTCCTGTTTCGGGGGAGCGGAAAAACCGTGCGTCGCAACAGGCTAATAGCATATTCCGACAAATCATGAAAATCAATTTTTCAATGCGCTATATCCCGCTTTATATTTGAGCGAACTGCCATTTCATTTAATATTTTTTTGACCAGATCACCTTTCAGCACATGAAAAAAATCTATCCGATTTTATTACTGGCGGCCAGCTGGCTGTTGGCTTTTCCGGCTTCCGGCCAGCAATCCTATGCCGTGCATTTTGTCTGGGGCACAGAATATTTCCCTGACAACTATGCCGAGCTGCGTCAACAGTCCGGCGTGCCGGCCGGCGAGTTGGTGGAGGGGCGCTTCGTCCGCTATATCCAATGTACCCAGCTGCCGAGCGCTGCCGAGCGGGCGGCTTTGGAAGCCGTGGGCGTAACGTTCATTACGTATGTGCAATTCGGTGCCTATTTGGTGAGTTTGCCACAAAATTTCGATTTTTCCCAACTGGAAAAAATACATGCCCGGAGCGTGGTAGCGGTGCCCGGCGCCTGGAAACTGGCACGCTCCCTGCGCGAAAAGCCCTACGGTACCTGGGCAGTGCGGGGCGATCAAATTATCGTGAACCTGCAGCTCTACCCCCACCTCTCCATTGCCCGCGGGGCTGAGTTGTGCCGCCAATACGGCATGCAGGTGCTGCTGGAAGGCCGTGAAAATGGTTTTCTGCAAGTGCAGCTGCCAGAGGCCAACCTGGCCGCCGTGGCCGCGTTGCCCTTCGTGCGCCACCTGGAATTGAAATCCGCACCCGGCGAACCGGAGGATACGAAAGGCCGCAGCCTGCACCGGTCCAACCTGCTCGACAGTGATCATGGCTTGGGCAAGCACTATAATGGCGCTGGCGTGGGGGTGCTGGTGCGCGATGATGGCCAGCTTGGCCCGCACATCGACTTCCAGGGACGTTTAAGAAACTTCGCCGCAGGCGCTCCGGAAAACGGCACGCACGGCGACGGCGTGGCCGGCATTATTTGCGGCGCGGGCAATCTGGACCCCACCAAGAAAGGCATGGCCGCCGGTGCGCAGCTCTTTGCCGTGGACTACACGGCAGAATTCCAGGACCAGACCTTGGCCCTGCACCAGGATGAAAATGTGACGATTACCAATACTTCCTATTCCAATGGCTGCAATGCCGGCTATACCATCATTACGCAAACCATTGACGACCAGCTCATTAAGAACCCGACGCTGATGCACGTCTTCTCCGCCGGCAACAGCAACGGCAATTCGGATTGTGGCTACGGAGCGGGCAGCCAATGGGGCAACATCACCGGCGGCCATAAGATGGGCAAAAATGCCATTGCCACGGCCAACCTCCTGGCCGACGGCACCCTGGACGGCACTTCCAGTCGCGGCCCCGCCCACGATGGACGGCTCAAACCCGACATTGCCGCCAATGGTACCGACCAGAATTCCTGCAGCACCGATAATACCTACCAGGTGTTCGGCGGCACCTCGGGGGCTGCCCCGGGCATCGCCGGTTGTTTGGCCCAGCTCACCCAGGCGTATAAGGAAATGCACGGGGGAACCCAGCCCGAGGCGGCGTTGCTGAAGGCTACTTTGCTCAATACGGCGAATGACCTTGGTAACGTGGGACCGGATTACAAATTCGGCTGGGGACAGGTGAATGCCCAGCGCGCCCTGCAGTTATTGGAAAAAAACCAGTGGAAAGTAGGCAGCACGGATCAGGGTGGCAGCAGCACCCACGTCATCCAAATACCGAACGGTACCAAACTGGCGAAGATCATGGTCTATTGGCCCGAATTGCCGGCCGATGAATCCGCCTCCAAAGCACTATTCAACGACCTGGACCTGACTGTAACCGACCCCAACGGCGCTGTCAGCCTGCCCTGGAGACTCGATCCGACCCCCGATCCGCTCCTGCTCGATCTGCCCGCCACCAAGGGCCGGGATTCCCTGAATAATATGGAACAGGTGGCGCTGGACAATCCCGCCGCCGGAACCTATACCGTTAAAATAAACGGGACGGAAGTTCCGCTCGGCCCGCAACCATACGTGATTGTGTGGGAGTTCCTGACGGACGCCATAAAACTCACTTATCCGGCCGGTGGAGAAGGGTTCGTGCCCGGCGAAAGCCAGCGCCTGCACTGGGACGCTTATGGCAATACCGGCAACATCACGCTGCGCTACTCGACCGATAACGGCAGTTCCTGGCTGCCCATTACGACCATCTCCGATCAGGCGAAGCGCTTCCACGACTGGACCGTGCCCAATGCCGTCGGTGGCCAGGTGCGGGTACTGGCGATTCGCGGCAGCAGCCGGGATACGACGGATTTCCCGCTCACCATCGCCAGAATACCGCAAAACGTAGAGATCAAAAAAGTCTGTCCCGATTCTATGACCATCGGCTGGACCCTCCCTGCCAACGATACACTTTCGTACGACGTGTACCTGCTGGGACAGAAATACATGGAACTGCGCGGCACGGCCGACACCAACTTCCTGCAGCTGCCGATTCCCGATGCCGGGGCGCAGCAGTGGGTGGCGGTGCGTACCAGCCATGCCAACGGGTTGGCGGGTCGACGCTCCCTGGCGGTCAATTGGCCGGGCGAGTTAAAAAACTGCCCCCAAGCCGAGGATCTGGGGGTGCGCGAACTGATCGAACCCGATGGTGGAGCCATCATTGCCTGCGGGGCGACGACTCAAAACGTAACCGTCCGCCTGGTGAACGAAGGTATGAACCCGGTCATCGGCGCGACGCTGTACTATCAGGTCAACAACAGCCCGCCGCTGAGCGAGGTGGTCGATACTATTCCAGCCGGTGAAACGGTGTTTTTTACCTTCCAAACCCCCATTGCCATCACCACGAATGGACAGATCGACCTCAAAATCTGGTCGGACTATGCCCTGGACCACGTGTTTTTCAACGATACCCTGGCCGTGTCCTTTCCGGTGACCGTAGCCGCTGCCATGGGCTATTTTGTGGAAAATTTCGACGCGTCGGCCTTCCCGCCGCCGGGCTGGACAGTGGTCAATCCTGACAACGCCACCACCTGGGTGCCGACACCAGATGAAGTGGTCGGCTCCGACGGGCTGCAGACCAACGCCCTGTTCCTCAACTGTTTCAATTATCAGGAGCGCGGCGCAGAGGATTATATCTACATGATTCCTGCCGATTTAAGCAGCGTGGTCAATCCGGCGCTTACTTTCGATATTGCCCATGCCGGCTACGATGCGTCCTACGCCGATGCCCTGGCCGTGGAAGTTTTCCAGAACTGTAATCTGAATGCGCAACCGGTCACGATCTGGCAAAAAGCCGATCCGGAACTGGCTACAGTCAATCCGAGTACCACGCCTTACGCTCCGGAAAGTGCGGAAGACTGGCGCACAGAAATCATTTCGCTCAGTCAATTCGCCGGACAGTCGATCATCGTCCGCATCGTTTCCACCAATGACTTCGGCAACAACATGTACCTGGATAATATCGGCCTGGTGGAGTACCTCGTAACGCCCGCGGATGCCACTTTCACCGTCTCCAGCGACAGCATTTGCCGCAGCGATACTGTTCTGCTGTCCGCGGTGAACGTCGTCGCCAATACCGACTATAAGTGGTCCTTTGGCACCAGCTCCGTGCCGGGCAACGCCACGGGCCCCGGTCCGCATGCCGTGAAATACAATACGCCCGGCCTCAAGACTATTCGCCTGATCGCGGAAAATACCTTTGGCAAAGACACGACTACCCAAACGCTGGCCGTGCTGGGCTTTCCCGTGCCCAACTTCAGCGCCGGTGCGCAGGACCTGACCGTCACCTTTACGAATACCAGTACCAATGCCCTGGGCTACGTGTGGGACTTCGGCGACGGGCAGCCTACGAGTACGGAGCCCAGTCCGACCCATACCTACGCCGCACCGGGTACCTACCTCGTCAAACTTTCCGCGACGAATCAGTGCAAGACGGTGGACAAAACCCTGTCTTTCTCCTTTACTTCCGGCGTGGGCGACCTGCAGGAGCAGATCGGTATCCGGCTGCTGCCCAACCCGACGGAAGGCGATTTCCAGGTGCAACTGCAGAGCCGTATTTCGGCGGACCTGCGGCTGCGGCTGCTCGATGCCCAGGGCCGTCTGGTAAAAACGGCTGAACTGGCGATCAAGCCGGGCCTGACCACCGTACCCTTCGTCCAGTTACAGTTGGCCAAAGGCGTATATCAGCTGACCATCCAAAGCGACACCGGCTTGCAGACATTGTCGGTGGTGGTACAGTAAGCGCGCTTGCGTAATCGAAGTAAATTTCGCCCCTGGTTTCCATCATGGAAGCCAGGGGCGAAACTTTATGGTCTTGCTCGGGTGTTCACACTCCCCTGTCAGCCGGACATACTTCAAAAAAAAGGACTATGCCAGCACAAGAAAAAATCAGCTCCGGGTTCGATGTTGAATTTTTGATGGGCGAAGAGTACATCAAGTATTTTCTCCTCAACTCCATGGAGACCGGCTCCATCCCCTGGTTTTCAACCACGGAAGTAAAGGACGTTCAGGGCAACCATATCCGGACGGACGCTACGGTCACGCATCCGCCGGAAGAACTCAATGCGAAAAGACTGTACGCCGTGCACCCCGATTTCCTGGGCCGGGAACACCCTTTTCTCGAACTGGGCATTCCCGCATATTCCGCCCAGGAGGATGAGTTTACGGTCACCTTCTTACAAAATTCCCCCGTCGGGGCCGACATCAGCGTCAAAATCTATCCGACCATCATTTCCAATCTGGAAGATCCGGAAAACCGGCGCATTTTATCCAATGTGCTGGCGATCCAGCTGGACATCAAATTTGCACTGGCCTTCACGACCGGCGCCGACAATCTGTTGAGCGACATCGGTTTACAGATTGAGTTACTGGACATCAACGGACCGCTCATCGACGCGGCCGAAAGCCTGCCGCCGGACGAAAACGGCCAGCCCGTTTTTTCAAAAGCCACTACCCTGGCGATTATGAAGCAGCAACTGGACCGGACCGTGGACTTTTCGGTCGCGGGGGGCGGAAAAATTGCCAGCATCGCCCTGAAAAAATTCTTTGCCGACGAAGAATCGCCCAATGCCATCGGTATTTACATCAACCTGGTGCTGCAAAACGGACCGAACCGGACCGACCTGCTGCCGGAGCGCGGCAACGTCGTCGAGGCGCAAAATTTCCTGCCGCTTACTTCCCGCATGGCCTTCGGTTTTGCTGCGGAAACCTACGCAAGACTGGGCAACGACCTGTTCCAGAAAATGGCCGTGCTGAAGGAGGGCAGCGATGATGAATTCGAGTACCCGCTGGAGGAAAACGGCGTCACCCGGGGAAAGATCAAGAGCATCCGCCTGTATCCTGAAACAATCATCACCGGCGGCACGGGGAGCGCCACCACGACGGCCTTTACCAATGTGTTGATCATCGACGTGCACGGCGAATATTTCATCGACAATTTCTTCGATCCGGACTTCCACCTCATCATCCGGTTAGTACCCGTTCAAAAGGATGGATTGCTCGATTTTGACCTGGATTTCGATCTGCGCCTGAGCACCCTGGGCAAGATCGTGGTCTTTTTTCTGGAAATGGTCATCACCGTATTTGTGCCGAAACTGGGCCTGGGGCTGATTTTTTCGACCATCCTGATCATCAGAATTATTGAAAAAATCGGCAAAGACGCCGCGGCGGGGGTCATCCAGACCGAACTGGACAAAACCTCTTTTCTGGACACGCTGCCGCATAAACTGACGGTGGAAAAAAGGCGCTGGGACCCGCTGTACTTCACGACGCACCGCCTGGAGGCAGCCGTGGATGATCTGGTGGTGAACAACGCCGGTTTTGCTTTTAGCGCGAACGACGTGTTCGTAGGTAAAAAATTCGAACCCCTGGAACATATGGTCATCCGGGCCGCTACCCGCGACGGGGACGGTGCGGTGAACGGTCTGCTGTACCGGGCCAAGGACCTGCAACCTTATCTGGAAACCGACCTGAAATTCATTTTTCCGGCCGTGGACCGCCTGCCTTTCAACCAGCTGCTGAACCCGGAAGGGGATGTGGAGTCGTACCGCATTGCGCTGACCATCGACCAGATCAACGAGCGGCTGGCCACCGAGGACAAAGGGGTTAAGAATAAGCACCTGCCCAATATCCAATACCTGCCTAAGCGGATCCACGTGATCAAGCACCAGATCTATAAGATCATGGCGGTGTCCGCAACGGAAATCCCCGAAATCGAACAGGCCACGCGCAATCTGCTCCGTACTGAAATACGCGCGCAAAAAGGCGCCGAATTCCGGCAGCGGGCCCAGGCCGAACTCGAAGCGGAACTCGGGCGCACGCCCACCACGGAGGAAATCAACGCCCGCTTCAATTTCATCCTCGACCAGGCGGTAGCGGTGGCTTTTGGCGGAAGAATTCAGACGGAACTCCGCCGCCGGATGAAGTTCGACCTGGAGCCTTTCGAATTTGCGGATTTGCAGCAAAAAAAGTTCCTGATCCTGGGGCTGGATCATTTGGACATCATCTCCATGCGCCGCAACGGAAAAGTGACGGTGTACTACCGGGACCATGAACAGCCGTTCGAGCCGGGGGTGAGTAAGCGGGATAACCTGCTGGCATTGCCGAAGTACGTATCCCAATGATTGCCGATATTGCCCGGTAAATACCTTTGCTTATGCCATACCGGCTTGCTTTTATCGCCTGGGCAGGGCTGTTGCTGTCCGGCCTCCAGGCCCAAACCAACCTCCAGGTCAGCGACAACCGGCACCACTTGGTGACCACCGACGGACGGCCTTTTTTCTGGCTGGGCGATACCGCCTGGGAACTGTTTCACCGGCTGAACCGCGAAGAAGCGGACTATTATCTGCAACGGCGGGCCAACCAGGGCTTTACCGTGATTCAGGCGGTGGCCCTGGCGGAGTTCGACGGCCTGGCCGTACGTAATGGGTACGGCGAAATCCCGTTGCGCGATAACGATCCGGCCCAGCCCAACGATGCCTATTTTCGGCATGTGGACTACATCGTGGACAAGGCGGCCAGCCTGGGGCTTTACATTGGCTTTTTGCCGACCTGGGGCGATAAAGTGTTCAAAAACAACTGGGGAAAGGGTCCGGAAATCTTCAACCCTCAGAATGCGTATGCCTACGGTCGGTGGCTGGGCCAGCGCTACAAAAACCGGAAAAACATCATCTGGATCATCGGTGGCGACCGTAATCCCAGGCCGGGTACGTCCGATACGGAAGTATGGCGCGCCCTGGCCGCTGGGGTGACGGAGGGCGTGGGCGGCCCCGATGAGGTAATGATGACTTTTCACCCGCAGCCCAATGAGGAAGGCGCTGCCGAGTGGTTTCATGCGGATAACTGGCTGGATGTCAATATGTTCCAAAACGGACACTGCCGCGATGCCCACAATTACGACAAAATACGCCGGGCCTACGACCGCCAGCCCGCCAAACCGGTGCTGGACGGGGAGCCGATCTATGAAGACCACCCGGTCTGCTTCAATGCGCGTGACCTGGGCACCTCCAACGCCTACGACGTGCGGAAATACGCCTACCTGGATGTATTTGCGGGCGCTTTCGGGCACACCTACGGCTGCCACGACATCTGGCAATTTTACGCCCCCAACCGTGAGGCGGTCAACGGCCCGCAGATCTACTGGCAGGCGGCGATGGATCTGCCCGGCGCCAAT
>JBKJKS010000627.1:0-2847 GCA_046597295.1 Saprospiraceae bacterium | reverse complement strand
AGCGGAAAAGCGTGAACCTGGTGCACAAGGGCAATATCATGAAATTCACCGAGGGCGCTTTCCGGGACTGGGGCTATGAACTGGCCAAGTCGACCTTTGGCGCGGTCGAACTCGACGGCGGTCCGTGGTGCGTCATTCCGGAAGGTAAACCGGGCGCCGGCCTGATCATCAAAGATTCCATTGCCGACATAACGCTGCAGCAGGTACTGACCCGCCCCGAGGATTTCGACGTGATCGCCACACTGAACCTGAACGGCGACTACCTCTCCGATGCCCTCGCCGCACAAGTCGGCGGTATCGGTATCGCCCCGGGCGCCAACATCAACTACCTCACCGGCCACGCCATTTTTGAGGCCACCCACGGCACGGCGCCCAAATACGCGGGCAAAGACATGGTAAATCCTTCGTCCGTCCTGCTCTCCGGCGTAATGATGTTCGAGTATATGGGCTGGGATAAGGCGGCTAAAATGATCGTCAAAGGCATCGAGCGCAGCATTCGCAAGAAGCGGGTGACCTATGATTTCGAACGCCTGATGAAGGGCGCGACGAAATTGAAATGCTCGGAATTTGCGACGGAGGTCATCAGCAATATGTAATTGGGGTAACTGGTTATTGGTGAAACATCCGGGATTTTTCCTGTAAGTGCTTTTACGACGGAGGGGCAGTTTGTTTTTTTGCAAAAAACAAACTGCCCCTCCGTCGTAAAAGCACTCCCCTTAGCTACTTTATAAACTGCACTTCCACCCGCCGGTTCCGGGCGCGGTGTTCGTCGCTGTCGTTGGGGACCACCGGTTTTGCTTCGCCAAAGCCATCCGCATTGATCTGATTTTCCGGAATACCCAGCTGCACCAGGGCTTGTTTGGCGGCCTCCGCGCGGCGTTTGGAAAGGTCCAGATTATAGGCGGGGTCGCCGGCATTATCGGTGTAGCCCAGCACGTTCAGGCGCAGGTTGTTTTTCCGGGCCTGTTCGGCTACCCGGCGCAGTTCGGGCAGGGAGGCGTCCTGTAACACCGCCTGGTCATAGTCGAACAGCAGATTCAGGGCCAGGGTCTGGCCGGTTTCGGTCATTTTCCGGACACTGGTCGGCCGCAGGTCGGGCTTGAGCGTCAGCGGCAGCCCGGGTTTCTGGACCGGTATAGGCTCGGACTTGGAGATATAGCCCTCTCTCTCCACGTGGATGGTGTAGACCTGATCGTTCGGCACGGGAATGAGCACTTTGCCGGTGGTCGGATCGGGGCGATAGGAGCCGACCTTCTTACCCGTTTTTTGCGCTTCCATCACCACTTCCACGTTGGTCATAGGTTTCTGCTGATCGTCGATCAGGTAGAATTCGGCTTGCCTGACCTCCTTGGGGCGCATGTCCAGGGGTACTTCCACGTAAAAAATGTCCTGCGTACGGGAGTCCGTGCGGGTCGCAAACCAGGCAATTTTACCGTCGGTGCTGATCTTGTAGCCCCAGTCGTCGCCCAGCGTATTGATCTCTTTGCCGAGGTTGACCGACGGACTCCAGCGCAGCCAGGTATCGTCGAGCGCGGTCGCGCGGTGCACGTCCAGCCCCCCCATGCCGGCTTTGCCATTGGTACTGAAGTAAATGGTGTGCATATCGGGGTGCAGGTAAGGACTACGATCCTGGCCATCGGTACACAGATCGTCGACGCGGACGGGCTTTTTCCACTGACCGTCTTCGTCACGCCGGCAGACGTAAATATCAATGTCACTGGAAGCATTGGTGATGGCTTCAAGCAGCATGACCTGGCCATTGGCCGCAATCTGCACCAGCCCGACCCAGGAGAATTGTGATACATCGGCATCGATGGGGACGGGTTTCGACCAGCCGGCCGGCGTCTTGTCGGCCTGGTAGGGTTTGCTGTTATTGAACAGAATGATCCGGGCATCGCCCTGCGTGAGGGATAAGGGCGCCTGGTTGCCATTGCCGGAAAGTTCGGTCACCAGCTTGGGCTTCGACCAGGCACTGTCCTGCCAGCTACTCATGTACACGTCTTCACCGTCCACATTATCGGCGCGGTCGGTCGCACAAAAATAGAGCGTCTTCCCATCCACAGTGGGCACCGGAATATATTCCGATCCTCCCGCATTGATCGTAGCGCCCACCCCCACGGCCTTGATACCGGTGCCGGGTGCATCGACGAGCGGAATGAGTTGATCGAACCAGTCTTTCTCGTCCGGGAACAGGGATTGACCGGTATGCAGGCCCTTGGAAGCGGCGACCCAGTCGCGTTTCCAGAGGTAGTACTTGGTCATTTTTTCCAAGGCATTGTAGGCCCGGGAGGCGGGGGCGAGTTTTTGCACGTAGTTCATCCAGGCATCGTTGGCCTTGGGGTCGAAGGGGCCATCCGTGTTGACCAGTTGCCCGGCGGCTTCCAGCTCCGCTTCGCCAATGACAGAGCGCTGGTCGGGGCTCAGGCGGGTGCGCAGGCTGTCCGTCAGGGGTTGTTCTTTCAGCATCTCCACCGTTTTGCGGCGGATGTAGGGCGCGAAACCACTTTCCGGATGAGCCGCCAGGAAATCGAGCATGGGCAGCAGCTCGCCGCTGTTCCAGGTCTCCGGGAATTCATTGCGGGCCTCGTCGCCGGTGAGCGGATGGCGGGGATTCTCTGCATAAAACTGCCCGAGCCAGTCCACGCCTTTTTCCTGCATGAACAGCTCGAAGGCGCTGTGGTCGATGGCCGCCAGCGCGGTGGGATAGCGCTGTGGAATACTGCTGCGGTGGCGGCGGGAGAGGTAAGCGAAATCCGCATAGGTTTTGGCCTCGTTCATAGCGGTTTCCACCAGCGCTTCCTGTTTTTGGCCGGCCTTGACCAGATTAGGGGAGCGGGTGCCGGCAAA
>JBKJKS010000456.1:0-5352 GCA_046597295.1 Saprospiraceae bacterium | reverse complement strand
GTACAGGTCCAAGTCGCGATCGCTATCGGCGTCAAAAAAGACGGCAGCGACGTCTTCACCTGCTTTATCTTGTTCAAAGTCAGCCTGTTGCGTGGATAAAAAGCGGCCGTCTGCATTTTGCAGGAACAACTGGCCGGCTTGTCCCGCCGCTCCGCCAACGTAAAAATCCGCCCGGCCATCCGCATTGACATCGGCCACGGCCAGCCGGGGTCCTTCGGCAGAATACATGCGAAAGAGCAGCGGCTCCCGGTCAAAATCGGAAAAATCACGCTCAACATGCCGGAAATCAGGCGTTTTTTCAGCCGTGAAGAGGGGTGGCGTACCGCCACGCATAGGGGCAGAATCCGGCTGCACAGCCTCGGTTTCGCGGACCACCAGGGTTTGGTTGGCGGCAACCTGCAGACTACGCCATATTTTCCCGGAAGGGAATATTACTTCCACCGTATCCGCGCCGGTGCGTTGACCCAGACCGAAATGCAGCTGGTAATCCACCGAAGATTCGAAACCACGCATGGGCGCCAGCTCCTGGAAAAGGGCCTGGCTGCCCAGCCGAACCCTGGCCTTTGCACCAATCGCAAAGGTATTTCCATCGGCGCCCTGTAGTTTGATTTTCAACCAGTTCGCGCGTCCATTGGTTTCATTCCGGTAGATGAAACAGGGCATGTCCACATTGTTCACCACCAGATCGAGATCGCCATCGCCATCCAGATCGGCGTAGGCCGAGCCATTGGAAAAGGAGGGCTGGCCCAGGCCCCAGTCGGTGGCAACATTGCTAAACGCCAGGTCGCCGCCGCCCTGATTGTGGAACAGGTAGTTGGACAACGGTTGTGACGGCATGGCGTCAATCAGTTTTTTAATGCCGGCGCCGGGATTTTCCCGCAGTAGTTTCGATACTGCCCCGGGATCGGAGTAGAAATTCAGGTAGTCCTGGTCGAGTAGGTCCTTACCGATGCCATTGGCCACAAAAATATCTTTCCAGCCGTCGTTGTCGAAGTCGGCGAGCAGCGCACCCCAGCTCCAGTCGGTCGCCCAGGTACCGGACTGCCGGCCAACTTCCGAAAAAGTACCGTCGCCATTGTTCAATTGCAGCACATTGCGCCCAAATTGCCGGTGATAGCCCAATTGCAAAGCGGTCTGGTAGGTATTCCAGGTGTCGAAAGCAGATTTGGTCTTGTAGCGCGCCTCGTCGGGCGGCGTCATTTCGGTGACGAAAATTTCGGGAAAGCCGTCATTATTCAGGTCGGCCATATCCGCGCCCATCGAGCCCTTACTGGTCTCGGGAATGGTTTTTTCCAGCACTTCCTCAAAAGTACCGTCGCCGCGATTATGGTACAGGTAGTCTCGCTCGAAGAAGTCATTGGAAATGAACAGGTCTGGCCATCCGTCGCGGTCGTAATCGCCGACGGTGACCCCCAGCCCGAAGCCGATGGCGGAGGAGTAGATGCCGGCGGAGGTGGTAACGTCGGTGAAGCCGCCCGTAGAGGGAAGCTCCCCCTGCCCCCCCGTAAAGGGGGGGTGCGTAGAGGACACCTCTTCTTTCATAGCCGGGTTGGGAATAGTTGGGGCGTTGGGGAGGGCTCGCGAGCGGGGCTCTCCCCCTTTACGGGGGGGCGGGGGGGGGGCTTCCGCTACGGGCGCCCCATCATTGCGCAGCAACCTATTCCCGCCATCTGGATCAGCCACCTGGCGCTGGCCCGGCCGGTAATCATAACCGCCCACGCTGCGGATGGAGTTATTGAGCAGGTAGCAATCGAGGTCGCCGTCGCGGTCATAGTCAAAGAAGGCGGCATGGGTGCTGAGACCGGTGAAATCGAGCCCCCAGGCTTTGGCTTCTTCGCGGAAGGAGGGGATTTGGCCGGGGTTTTGCCCTCCCGTAGAGGGGAGCCCCCCCTGCCCCCCCGTAAAGGGGGGGTGCGTAGCGTCCTCCCCACCATCTTGGCGAGGCTTCTGGGAATCTTGCGTATTGGGATTCTCAATTCCATGAGGTGGGTAATGGCTTTGCGCGTTGGGCTCCCCCCCTTTACGGGGGGGCTGGGGGGGGCTCCCCTCTACGGGCGCCTCTATACGAGAGCCCCATGACTGCCCTCCATTATTGATAAACAACTCATTATGCCGTTTTTCCCCGCCGGGCGCGCCCGATTTGCAGGTATAAACATCCAGCCAGCCGTCACCGTTTACGTCGGCGAAAGCGACGCCGGCGGTCCAGACGTTTTTGGTCAGCAGGCCCGCTGCCTCGGTCACATCCTCGAATTTAAAATCGCCCCGATTCAGGTAGAGCCGGTTGGAGACCATATTACCGCAGAAGAACAGGTCGGGCAGCCCGTCGTTGTTAACATCCCCGATGGCGACCCCGCCGCCGTTGTAAAAGTTGCGAAAAAGGTAACAGTTAAAAGTATCGGAGTAGGGCAGATCATTGCGAAAATGCACCCCCGTTCGTTCGGCAGGCAGCAAGGTGAAGCGCTGCCCGGAAACGGCAGGGGCTGGAGCACTTTTGCCGCAGGCAAACAGCAGCAGGATCAGTAAAAAAGTTAAAACTTTTATTTCCATAAAAGGCGTCGTGCTCGTCGTGTCGTCGTGGTGGTTATAAACTGATGCAAAACCCCACGCTATTTTTTCTCCCAAATCGGCCGCGGACCGGCGGGTTGGCCGGTGGTGGAGGGGTTGGCTTTGGGTTGTACCGAAATATCAGTGATATCGACCCGCAGGCGCCGCTCGTCCAGGATGCGCAGGGTGACCTCGCGGTTGCCCTGCACTTTCGCCCAGAAAGGCCGGCCTTTATCCGTGCGCTGCTTCACAAAGCCGGGGCCGTACCATTTCTCCAGAATGGACAAGGCGTCGGGCACCAGCATTTCGGCGTAGTATTCTTTATTCCAGGGCGCCCAGGTCTGGTAATCGAACCAGACTTTCATGTTGTAGATCTTATCCTCGCTGAAGTCGGGATAAAAGTTCATATCGATGGGTTGGCGGTAGCCCTGCATCACGTAGAGCGCGGAACTGTTTTCCGCGCCGTTGGTAATAAGGCCCTGCTGATTCATGTCCAGACAGTGGCGGTAGAATTCCATTCGGGACATCCCGAAATACATGCCCATGAAAATGCTGTCGTTACGCACACCGGTGGCGAGTTCGCGCTGTTTCAGGGTAGCATAGTCCTGTTTACAGGCCCCTATGGCTAGGGTCACGACCAGCAGAAATGCGACGCAAAAGCGAAGATTCATACAAAACATATTGATTTTAAATGACTTAAAGAAAAAGAGCAAGCGGGAAATCCCGCTTGCCCTTTTTTGCAAAAACCAGATTCCGACCGGCTTAATAGCCTGGATTCTGGGACAGTTGATTATTCACGTTGATCTGCGGACCCGGAATAGGCCACAGCTCTTTGGTTTCCGCAGAGCCCGGCATAAAGTCGGTCGGGTCGCCGTACACGCCGAAACGGATCTGGTCCTGACGGCGTACGCCTTCGTAGAACATTTCCCGGCCACGCTCGTCCAGTAAGTTCTGGGCGGTCAGTGCGGCAATGGGTGAGTTTTTGAATGAACGGTCACGCACCTGGTTCACCAGCGTCAAAGCCACAGCGTCGCCCGCGCTCTGGCGCCAGAGCGCCTCGGCTTTGGTCAACAGAATATCGGCGTAGCGGAAAAGCGGCATATCATTGCTCAGATTCGGCGTAGCGCCGGATTTGAACTCGTATTTACCGATCCGCACGCCGGCCTGGCGCAGGGCGCCCGGAAAGTGTTCGTTGATTTCCGGCGTGAAGTTCAACTGTGGCCCATCCGGGTCGTTGGCTTCGGTGCCGGCATCGATGATCGGCGTGACGCCATCGGCCGCGAATTGCGGGCCTTCAATGAAGTTGATCTTGCGGGCATCATTGTCGTCGTGCAGGTTGTAGAAGTCCTGCAACGAGCAGTAGCCGTTCCATGGCTGGGCCTGCAGGTTGTACGTCGCCTGCGAGCCATAGTGCAGCGTCATCTGGGCGATGTTCTGTCCCTGGGCAAACACTTCATCGAACGGCACGGCCAGGATGAATTCCTTGCTCGACTGGTTGTTGGTGATGAAATTGTTCCGGTACGAAGCCTCTAGCGCGAACAGGCCTGAAGCGATGATCTCGTCGGCAGCGGCAGCGGCCTTAGCCCACTGCTGCGTACCGGTGTACACTTCTGCATTCAGGTACAGCTTGGCCTGGATGGCTTTGCCGGCCCAATAGTTCATCCGGCCATAGGTCGTACCGTCGTTCATTTTGGTCAACAGCGGCACCGCAGCGTTCAGTTCGCCTTCCACGTAGGCGAAAATGGCCGACCGTGGCTCGGTCTTTGGTTTGAAATCAGCCGGCACGTCGAAGCGGGTCACCAGCGGCACGTTGCCGAAGGTGTCCATCAGCCAGTAGTAGTACAAGGCCCGCAGCACCCGCAGCTCGCTAATAAACTTATCGGCCAGGGCCGCGTCCACCTTTCCGCCATCCTTCAGTTCGGTAAACTGCGAGATCAGGCGATTGCAGGTGTTCACGCCGCCGAACAAAAAGTTCCAGGCGTTATTCACGTTGGGATCCCCTGGTTTGAATTCGTGGCGGTGGGCATTGATCCACTGGCCGCCATCGCCCCAGTCACCCCCGCGCTGCGGGATCATGGCCTCATCGGAGGACACCTCCTGAACGGAGAAGTAAGAGCCGTGGTTGCCCAAGGCATACAGACCGGTATAAGCTGCGCCGAGCGCCGAGATGAACTCCTCTTCCGTTTTCAGGAAGTTATCGTCCGTCACGGTATCGTACAGCTTCTCGTCCAGGTCAGTGCAGGAGTTGTTGAACGTCGCCAAAAAAAGCATGGGCAACATCAACTTCCCAAACAGAGATAATTTTTTCATAAAAGAACAAAGTTTTGAATTGTTTGTGTAATTTCTTAGAAACCAAAATTGACGCCGAACGAAACCGTCCGGGCCAGGAAGTAGGTGTTGCGGCGGTCAATGCCGGGCGCCAGCGGGTCATCACCAACCCGCGCTTCGGGGTCTACGCCCGTGTAATTGGTGATGGTGAACAGATTCTGACCGCTCACGTATACCCGGGCTTTGTTGAACCAGCTGCTGCTCGGCAGGCCAAAGTTGTAGCCCAGCGTAGCGTTGTCCAGGCGCAAAAAGGTGGCTTTCTCGATGTGCGTATTGTCGAAGCGATTGGAACCTTTCACCGCCGGATCGAAGAATTTGGTCTCCACTTTGTTCCAGGTTTTGGCCGTCGGGTCCAGGTTTTCATAGAACACCCGGTACTCATTGGCCAGATCGTGGCCGAATACGCCGCGCAGGAAGAAATTCAGGTCGAAACGGCCCATCAGAAAGCTGTTATTGAGACCCAGTTCAAACTTCGGCACT
>JBKJKS010000444.1:0-8550 GCA_046597295.1 Saprospiraceae bacterium | reverse complement strand
CTGGAATTTACCGAAGGCGATACCGCCGTCATCCGGGTGCATAACCGGATGAAAATGGAGACTTCCATCCACTGGCACGGTATACTGTTGCCCAATAAAGAAGATGGCGTCCCGTATTTAACCACCTCCCCGGTCGAACCCGGCGAAACATACACCTTCACTTTCCCGCTCATCCAGAGCGGTACCTACTGGTACCACTCGCACACCATGCTGCAGGAACAGAGCGGCTTGTACGGCTCCATTGTCATCCATCCTGCCCAGCAAGAGCCCGCCCTGCCGGAGTATGTATTGCTGTTGTCCGACTGGACCGATGAAAATCCGCACCAGGTATTGCGTTACCTGAAACGCGGCGGCGAATGGTATGCCGTTAAAAAAGGCGCCTTGCAAAGCTATGGCGAGGCCATAGCCGCCGGTTATTTTAAGGATAAAGTGAAACAGGAGTGGCAGCGTATGCCGGCCATGGATGTGTCGGATGTATATTACCCTGCATTCCTGGTGAACGGTCAGCAAAAAACTTATTTCAAAGCGGCAAAGCCCGGTGAAGTGATCAGGCTGCGGATCATCAACGGTTCGGCCTCCACTTATTTCAACCTGCAATATGCCAACAGTTATCTGCGTGTGATTGCCGCCGACGGCATCAACGTGGAGCCGGTCTCGGTGAACAAACTGGAAATTGCCGTCGCGGAAACCTACGATGTCCTGATTACCGTTCCCGAAACCGGCGCGGCAGAGCTGCGGGCTACCTCCTGGGACGTGACCGGGTATGCTTCCGCTTTTTTTGGTAACGGACCGGAAATGAAAGCCCCTGACATTCCCCGGCTCAATTATTTCGGCATGATGCACGAAATGAACAGCATGGACATGGGCATGAGCGGTATGCACATGAAGGGCATGCACATGAAAAACAAAGACATGGAGATGAAGGGGATGGACGTAAAAATGCCCGACTCTACCATGTCTCCCAAAATGGACATGGGCAATATGGGCGGCATGGACATGGGTAATATGCAGGGGATGGATATGTCCATGCCGGGAGCATTTAACTATGATATGCTGCGGGCGCTGCACCCCACCACGTTGGATCCTGCTTTAAAGCCGCGGGAAGTCAAATTGACGCTGACGGGCAATATGCGGCGCTACGTCTGGTCATTCGATTTCAAAACCCTGTCCGTAGCCGACAAAATCCCCATCCGTAAAGGCGAACGGGTGCGCTTTGTTTTGCAGAACAACACCATGATGCGCCACCCGCTGCACCTGCATGGCCACTTCTTCCGCGTCCTCAACAGCCAGGGCGAATACGCTCCCATGAAGCACACGTTCGACATACGACCGATGGAAACCGTAACCATCGAGTTTGAGGCCAATGAAGAAAAGGATTGGTTCTTTCATTGCCACATCCTGTACCACATGATGAGCGGTATGGCCCGTATTATCGGCTATGAGGGCAGTGAACAAAATGAATTTGCCAAAACCGGTTATAAAGAGCTGAAAAGAGAGGATAATATGCTCTACCCCTGGGCCGACTTATCGGTACATACGCAGGGGGCCTGGCTTTCGGCCAATGTCTCCAATAATAAGAACGCACTCGAATTTGAAGGGGAAGTAAATTGGGACGGTAACTATGAAACCGAGACGCACCTCCTGCGCTATTTGGACAAACAGCAGTACCTCGCCTTTTACGTGGGGTACGATTACCGGAAAAATAAAACCCTGCCACTTGCCGACCGGCCCAATACGAAAGACAACCGTCGGGTGTTCGACGCCGGCTTTTACTACCTGCTGCCCTTGCTGATCCGTTCGGAATGGCGGATAGACCATACCGGCAGAGTGCGTCTGCAACTGGAAAGAGAAGATTTGCCATTGAGCAATAATCTATTCCTGGACTGGCGGATCAATACGGACAAAGAGTATACGGTAGGATTCAGGTATATGGTGAGCCGTTATCTTTCCATCAGCACAAACTACGACAGCGACTACCAATGGGGTATGGGCTTGACTGTGCATTATTAATTTGAGTCGGTTTTCTGGTGAAGATTCTAAAATTAATTAATTATCGGCTTTATGCACCACCTCCAGACCCTGACCCAGCAGTACAAAGCATAAACATGACCCCCTTGGTTAACGTTTTTCTATAAATTGTGATAAAGAATGGTGCAAAGGCATTCGCACCAAAAAGCAATATTTTTTCATCTAAATTTTTTGGAAATGAGACCAAAAGAAAGACAGAGAGCGAAGCTCCCCGACCAAAAGGAGCATTGCGAGCCGGTCGAAACCGGTTTAAGCCCAAGTTTCCATCGCAGGATACTCACCTTCCTCAACAATGCCATTCGCCCGGAGGACCTTGCATTTGAAAAAAATGCTTTTACCCACGACGAAGGCAACCCGATTCACGAGGACAACCCGGAAGAACTGAATGCCCATCGAAAGAAAATCCTCGACATCGGGCTTGCAAAAGAAATCATTGAGTTCAGGGACAGGGAATTCCCGTTCGGGTTTCGCAGCATCAGGGATTTGGTTGAACTAAGGCAGTTTGACCGCGGTCGGCTTGAAGTTCTTTTCTTCCACTTGCTGCCTTCAGTCTATGGTCAATGGAGGACGCTGCCCTACGACGTAGTCCGACCAAACCCCGGCGGAGGACCTCCCATTTCAACCGAAGTGGTACATGCCGCTCTTTTGCACACGGGCAAAGTGCTGTTCATCCCTGCCGATTTTCAGAACGCCAGGTGGCCGACGCCCATTTGGGACCCACGCGACGAGGTAAACCCCTTGTTCGAGTATCCCCTCACCGACCCTGCTTATTCCTTGCTGTGCAGCGGTCACGCATTTTTGTCAGATGGCAAGTTGCTGGTTGTAGGCGGTGGTGGCGACCTAAATGTCACCAATGATGGAAGCGAAGCCGGAACTGCATGGTGGGGCTTTAAGTTCGACCCGGTAGCCAGAACCTGGACAAGAACAACGGGCAGGATGGATGAATACAAATGGTACCCAACCGCCGTTGCGCTGGAAGACAAGCGGGTGCTGATAACCTGCGGCAACACAATAGGCGAGATGGAAGTCTTCAATGAAGACACAGATATGTTCGTACCTGTGACGGGCGACTCTTTGCGTTTTCCGAACTTGTATCCCGGACTGCACGTACTGCCCAATCGGGCTGTTTTTTACTCTCGCACCGGATGGGGAAGCGCCACTAACGGTACTCCTCGATCCAACGATAACTCCGCTTATTTCACCTTCGCTGCTTCCCCTGCAAACACAGGCTCGTGGACAGGCATAACTGCTTCGGCTGTTACCCGTTGCAAAGGGATGTCGGTAATGATACTGCAAAACTCGTTTCCATCGGTCAGGTTGTTGGTCGTTGGCGGCAGCGATGCAGGAGGCAACGGCGTCAATTCTGCCGAAGTCATAGACTTGTCCATCCTTTCCGCTGCTTCAGCATGGGCATCTACCGGGGCATTGCCCGATACCCTTCCCAGAAGGCAATGTAATGCCGTTCTGTTGCCTGACAACACCGTGTTTGTGGCGGGTGGGGTGCTTTCCAATAATTCGCCTTGTATGCTGTACAATCCTTCCACCAACATCTGGTCGGCTATGGACGAATTACCTTCCATCAGGGCATACCATTCCGTCATGCTCTTGCTTCCGAGCGGCAAAGTAATGATTGCGGGCGGTACCAGCGGCGAAGGAAACTCAGGCATTGAGGTTTTCAGTCCGCCCTATTTGTTCCGGGGTGCCCGGCCTGTGATTTCAAGTGCGCCTGCTTTGGTGCATCATGGGCAAAATTTTACCATCGAGTCTCCTGATGCTTCAACCATTGTGAAGGTGGTTTTGGTCAGACCGATGGCGGTGACACACCAGACCGATGCCGAACAGCGGGTAGTGGAAATGCCTTATATCCACGACCATGCAAACCCGACGAGACTGACCTTGACGGCGCCTCATGGAGGGCACCCACACGCCATAGCCCCAATGGGCTACTACATGCTG
Organism: Saprospiraceae bacterium; assembly: GCA_046597295.1. Lineage (GTDB taxonomy): Bacteria > Bacteroidota > Bacteroidia > Chitinophagales > Saprospiraceae > M3007. The sequence goes on along the minus strand of JBKJKS010000444.1, from coordinate 4,566 downwards.
TTTGCCATAAATAACAACGGCGTTCCTTCAGTTGCCAATTGGGTGTACCTGCATTGACCCGGTTTCGGCAAGCCTGGCAATGCCAAACTTCGCCGCTGACTCATGCAATGGCGCTACGCTTTTTAACAAAGCGTGGCGTCATTGCAAATTTCATAAGCTCTTCCGCCGATCAAACCCCAATGTTCGTCTATGACACGGTCGAGTTTCGTTACATCCTCTTTTCCGACTTGCGAACGCACTGCGACGCTTTGTGCAAATTCGGCGACAGTCACCACATCATGCGTAAAATAGCAAAGAAGCCATGACTAAAAATCTACTCGCATCTTTTACCGCCTTTTTCGTCTTGCTTGCGCTGGCCAACTTCACCCCACCCCCCGACGGCCCCTGCGACTCGCCCGTGGTAGGCGGACACACCGGCGCGCCGGGCGAATCCAGCTGCACTGGCTGTCACGGTGGCACGGCCAACACCGGCCCCGGCAGCTTGACCCTGACCCTCAGCGATACCACCTTGCAATATCTTCCCGGGGAGACTTTCGATGCCACCGTCACGCTTCGGCAGACCGGGCGAGACAAATTTGGCTTTACCGCGCTGGCTTTGAAGGATGCGGGCAACACGACTGTTGGTACTTTCACCATTGACGATGCCGTGCGTACCCGCACGTTCAATGACGGCCCGCGCAAGTACGTTTCCCACACGCCCTGCGGCGCCGATGCCGTCCCGCCGGACAGCCTTTCCTGGACGTTCCATTGGCAAGCCCCTGTGACCAACGTAGGCAATATTACGCTCTATCTGGCGGGTTTGGCGGCCAATCACAATCATGCTTTGAGCGGCGATGACACCTACACATTGACGGTGCATCTCGTGCCACATTCTATCCTTTTGGGTGTGCACGACCCCGCCCCGGCCAGTCGGCTGCGCCTTTGGCCTAATCCTGTTGCCGATGTCATTCATTTTGCCGTGGAAGGCTCGCCTGGCAATCGCCCGGCACGTCGGGCAGAGATTTGGTCGGCGGATGGCCGTCTGCTTTGCACTACTGCTTTGACCCAAAGTCAACTCCCCGTGGACAATTTGGAGGCGGGTATCTATCTGTTGCGCGTGAGCGACCATGACGGCGCGACGCTTGGGCAGGCTGCCTTCGTCAAACTGTAAACCTATTTGCTCATGCGCCACACCCGTCAGTACTACCTCCGCCGCTTTCACCGCTACATGGGCGTAACGATCGGGATTCAATTTTTGCTCTGGACCATCGGCGGCCTGTATTTCAGTTGGTCGGACATGGACGAGATTCACGGCGACTACCAGCGCAAACCCGCGGCCCTGCTTCTACCGGACACGACGGCCTGGGTGTCGCCCTCGGTGGTGCTTGCCAACCTTCGGGCAGCGGGTGAACAGCCCGACAGCATTCTCAGTTTGCGGCTTGTGCCGGTGCTCGATGCGACTTGCTGGCAAATAATTTTTTTGGAAAAAATCGCGCAGCTTCGACACCCGCGCAAAGCGCGCCTGGCCGATGCCCGAACGGGCGCATTGCGACCGGCATTGTCGAAAGAAGAAGCCGTGGAAGCCGCCAGCCGCCAGTTCAATGGCCAACCCGCCGTCCAATCGGTGACGTATCTGGAAGCCGCACCGACGGGACACGAGTACCGCGAAAATGCCCTGCCCGCTTGGGCAGTGACCTTCACCCATCCTTCAAAAACAACGGTTTATGTGGCCGCTGAACTCGGTACGGTCGAGAAATTCCGCAACGACAAATGGCGGCTGTTCGACTGGCTTTGGATGCTCCACGTGATGGACTACGAAAGCCGGGATAACATCGGTAACTGGCTGCTGCGGGTGTTTTCGATTCTGGGATTGCTGACTATTTGCTCAGGGTTCACGCTGTTTGCGGTCACTACGCCGACGATTCAGAAATGGGTTAGAAAATGAATTCGGTAGTGGTTGATCAGGGTTTATGAAAACGTTCATCCTCAAAACTCCGAAATACCACTAACCATTGGGTTAAACTGTTAAAGGCTGTTTTAAAGAAAGAACAAAATTCAATTTTTCATGAAAAAAATACTGATCATCATTGGGTTATGCGCGCTTTTTTCGCCAAAAAACAATGCCCAAACCCTCACCGGCACGGTCACTGACCCCGGTGGCGCTCCCGTCCCGAACGCCCGCGTGACGCTGTTCAACGGGGACACCACCCTTTTTTGGGAAACCCGCACTGACGCGGCAGGTCAGTATTTATTTGAAAACCTTCCCGGCGGCGGACCATACTTGTTTTTCGGCGTAGCCAAACCCAGCTTCGAGTATTTGCAAAATGCCACTACGGGCATCATCGGCACAATCGTCCACAACGCGCAGCTGGAACCCGAAACCCAGCCCGGCCGATGGACGACCATTATGAATTCCCCGGAACCGCTCGGCGGCACCGACCTGGGCGTACTGTTCCCCGACGGCCGCATTTACTACTGCCACAGCACGAAAGACCCTTTTGTGTTCGACCCTGCCGCCGACGACACGCTGGCGGCGCCGGGCGATACCAAAGTGCAGGGCTGCGTGGCGACGAAACTGCTCTGGAACGGCAACGTCATCATGGCGGGCGGCACCGAACAGGAAGTCTATGGCCCCGGTACCCGCAAGATAAAACAGTATAACTTTTTTACGAAGACCTGGCAGGCGCTACCACTCATGCTCGATTACCGCTGGTATCCTTCCATGACCCAGCTGGCCGACGGACGCCTGCTGATTGCCGGCGGCGGCGGACTGAACAACCCGGTTCGCGTGAATACGTCCGAACTGTACGATCCCCTCACCGGCCAGACCGAATTGGCCGACACCATCGCCATCCGTAATGAGCAGTCTCCCATCCTGACGCTCTACAACGGCAAAGCGCTGATGACCTTCCGACCGCCGCAACTCTTCGATCCGGTCACCAGGCAGTGGGAACTGGCCGCAGACTTTGTGCAGGGCAACCGGATGCCCAACGGCGACCACGTGGACCACGAGCTGGTGCATTTGCCGGAAGGCGAGGTGGTAGCCATCGGCTTCAAGCCCTTTCCCGCCGGCAGCGGCGGCCAGCTCGTGGAACGCTACGACCCCGTCGCTAACACCTGGACGCTGGGCGCCCACTTTGCGCCGCTCCGCTCCCGGGCGGAGACGGTGCTGCTGCCCGACCGCCACATCCTGACCCTGGCCGGTTTTAAAGAAGATCCCACTGATCCCAGTCCCGTGAACCAATGGGGATATATGGACCTGACCGACCTGTACGATCCTTCTGCGGACAGCTGGCGGCGGCTGCAACCCATGCCGCGCAAGCGGGAGTACCACGCGCTGGCCGTGCTCGTGCCGGATGGACGGGTCATCGTGGCGGGCGGGGAAGGCTCGCCGGGCAACGAGCCGCCGCTGAGCGTCATCGATGCTTTCGAGCCGCCTTACCTGTTCCGGGGGGTACGTCCCCAGATTTTAAATTTAGAAAAAACCGACTACCGGCGCGGCGAGATGGTCCGCTTTGAGGCGGGGCGCACCAATGCACCCACCGCCGTGGTGCTACAGAGCACGCAGGCGGTCACCCACATGATGAACTGCGGGGAGAACCGTTTCCTGGATTTGAATTTTTACGTTGATAACCAAGCGGTGACTGCTGCTATCCCCGACGATTCTTTGCGAACGCTGCCCGGCTGGTACCTGCTCTGGGCTATGGTGGACGATATTCCTTCGGAGGCCCGCATGGTCAGGATTCTGCCGGGCCAGGCGCCATCGGTGGCCGCCAAAGAGCCTGCGTCCGACCCGATCATTTTTGTATTTCCCAATCCTGCCGGCCGGGAGGTTTTCCTGCAAGGCGAACTTCCGGACGGGGAGCATATCCAGACAGTTATGTTGTCGGATGTTGCGGGAAAAGTGGTGCGTCGATGGTCGGGCGACTCCCTGCCGGAAAGCGATGGGCGGCTGAGGCTGGCGTTGCCGGATTGCCCGGCGGGCATTTATTTTTTGAAAATGGAGACCGGGCGGCGAGTAGTTAGCCGGAAAGTGGTTTTGAAAAATTGAGCGGGCGGAAATGGCCCAGATGAAGACCAAACTGGCCGCAATGGAAAAGTGAGCCGGGGAACAATGCTAACCAGGCTTTTATCAACCGTGAAACTATATCCAATCATTTCAAAATTCAATCATTATGCACCACGACCATTCCGCTTGCATCGAGGCTTGCCTCGCCTGCCTCACTTCCTGCGAACACTGTGCCACCGCCGACATTAAATTAGGGGTGGAAATGGCGCTTTGCGCCCAACTCTGCCGCGACTGCGCCGACTTCTGCGCTTTGTGCGCCCGTTTGCAGGCGCGGGGTTCCCAGTTTATGCACGAATTCTGTGCCTTATGTGCCAAGGTCTGCGACGCCTGCGGCGCGGAGTGCGAGAAGCATGCCATGCACCATGACCATTGCCGCGAGTGCGCCGAGGCTTGCCGCCGCTGTGCCGAGGAATGCCGGAAGATGATGGCATAAAAAGTATGGGAGCCAGGACACATTTTGTCCTGGCTCCCATTTTCTTTCAGCGCGACGCTACGACTTAATACGGCTTGTGAGCCAG
>JBKJKS010000350.1:0-15465 GCA_046597295.1 Saprospiraceae bacterium | reverse complement strand
AAATTGCCGGACCGCAGCGGCTGTCGGTGCAGACGGATGTTCCGCGCGGGTTGTATTTGCTGAAAATACAGCTGGGGGAACGTGCTCTGGTGAAAAAAGTGCTGGTGACGATGAGCCGGTGAATAAAGTTTATTTGCCCACCCGGACCACCCCCATCCGCACCCGCTTGGCGCCAAATACCTTAAAGCGTGTCGTCACGAAAAACAGCTCGTTCGGGCTGATCTGCCGGCCTTCGCCGGGCGCCATCAGCGCATCCGCGTCTTCTTTGGCATCGAATATTTTACGACGATCCATTTTGCCAGTGCTGTCCACCGTCACCAGCGCCGCCACGGCATCGCGGAAACTGCTGATGCGCCGGGGCCTGGCCTGCAGGGAATTACGGATATTGTCTTCGTCGTCGTTGTAGAGAAAGTACAGGTTGCTGCCGCTTTCCATCAGCGTGTAGCTGTTGAAATAGTCGGTGGATTCAAATTCCTGTCTTTTTGGAATCATACGCACCCACTCGATCTGGCCGGCCGGGTCGATGCTGGTGATGAAGATTTCGTTGTTGTAGTAGGTCGTACGGTAATAAATGCGGCCGGCGGAATAATAAGAGGTGGTCACGCTGTACGCCTCTTCGGCGGTGACCACGATGCCGCCGTCGGCACGCAGCAGCAGGTTTTTGAACTCGAACTTGGAATCCAGGCCTTCATTACCACTGCGGTCCCGCTGCGTGTCGAAATTGTCGATGTCTTTGGCGGACAGTTCCTTGCGCGTGGCTACTTCCGCCGTTCCCGTCTGGCCGTTCAGCCGGGTAAAAAACACGCCCTGAATGACGCCTTTGGTGTCGTTGGCGTAAAAGCCGGCACAGTTCAGATCGTTGTTCGGGCTGAGCCGGAAAGCCAGGTCGGTCACGAATTTATCCTGTAGATCGAGGCGGTATTCCTGCGCCTTCTCCAGTGTCTGATCGAAGCGAAAAATGATTAGTTTATAGGCGGGCTTCCTTTTGCCGCCCTTGCGCTTTGATTCCTGGCTGCGTCTTTCCTCGTACACTTTACCCAGCAAGTAGACCTGTCCGTTGCCGGCCAGCGCCCAGGAGCGGATGGTGAGCTGTTCCTGGGTGTAGGGCAGGGTGAAGCCCTTGTTCCAGATTTTACGAAGTTGGTCATCATACACATTCAGGGTGATCTTCATGCGCAGATGATCGTCGTTGTCGTCGGCGGCAGTGGCCAGCAGCATTTTGCTGGTATCGTCGGACATCAGCCAGCGTACTTCGGTAGGCCGGTCGTCCTTGTCCGTGTACTGCACCTTGCCGACTTGCTGCGGCTTCGAGACCTGACCATCCAGACTGATCAGCGAGGCAGTACAGGTCAGTTTGCGTTCCTGCTTGTCCAGCAGTTCGGTACACAGCAGAAATTTGCCACGGGCGTACAGCATGTTGCCGAAACGCAGATCCTTTTGGTCCGACTTTAATTCTTTGGCGTAGACCAGCCTGAAATTCCGGTCGTATTTCTGCAGCGTGGGAGTAGCGATATTCCGGGTAAACAGCGTGCTTTCATCCTCGGTCAGCAGCACGTAGTGGCCGGTCGGGTCGGAGTGGAGCTGGCCCCAAAAATTCAGGTCGCGTTCCATCTTGAGCTCGGGGCCGATCTCGACAGTCGTCTTTTGGGCGAGTAAACCCCCGGTACAAAACAAGGGGATCAGGACAATCAGTTTTTGCAGCATGGGAAAAAGGGTTGAAGTTTAATGCGGTTAAAAGTTAATAAAAATTCGGTCAACCGGCGGTTAAAAAGTGGATTTATGAAATAATTTCCACAAATTGCGCAACCAAATGTAACGCTCCAAACCAAATGAACCATGCTGAATAATGGCCGAAAAATGCCTATCCTCCTGGGGGTGCTTTGTTTACTGACCACCGCGGCAGCTGCCCAGAAAAAAGCGCCGCCGCCTCTGCGTCTGGACTACCAGGAATCTAGCGGAAAGTACGACTTAGCCAACGTCCCGGCCCTGCAAAAAAAAGGCAAGGCCCGCAAATCGCCGTTCTGGGGCATCTATTTCTGGGAATTCGGCGACGGCCACTACTGGATTTTTACCCGCAAAGATTCCCTCGAAAAAGTAATATATCCCACCTATCGCCCGGCGAAGGCTTCGGCATTGTCCAAGGTGTACCTCACCCCATTTTACTCGCCCGACCCGCCGAAATTCGCGGAAAAAGCGACGAATACCGGCGGAAAAGGCCCGGCTACGCCCATAAAATACGACCTCGACCGGAGACTCGTGATGGTAGAGACCAACACCGGCGGACGTGTGCTGCCGGGTCAGCCCATCCGCACGGTGGTCAGCTACCAGGCGCCCGTCAATGGCGACGGCTACCTGCTGGTGCTGTTCAACCGCAAAGACGAGGGCATCAGCACGGGTTTCGAGCGGCTGAAACTGGAGCCGGGCAGCGCCAGCCGCTACTACCAGGAGACGCTGCTTTCCGGTCTGCCCGAGGGCGCTTTAAAGGGCGAAGCCCTGAGCCGTTTTCAGCGCCTGCGCAACATGGAGCAGTACCAGAATCTCCTGGCCTACCGGGTCACGGGTATGCGCAGGGGCGATATCAACCACTTTTTCCTGACCCTGCTCAGCGACAAGCGGCTGGAAAATTACCGGGACAAAAACCTCAGCCTGCAGCTCTGTGCCCTGTGGGTACCGGACAATGCGCCTTTCAACGAGCGCACCATGAGCACGGTCTATCAATTCGATATTCAATCGGTACACGATCCGAACCGTATTCGCGTCAGTCCGCGCACCGCATATTTCCGGCGCCACTACCCCAAACGCCTCCAGTTCAAGGTGGACTTTCTGAACAAAGGCGACGGCGAAGTGGAAAACGTCGCGGTGCACGTGCCCATGGATGCGGGTTTCGATATGCAGACCCTGCAGGTAGAGGCCACCGATCCGAAGTGCCGTGTTTGTCCGCCGGAAAATTTTCGGGACTCCGTCTGCTACCGGCTCCAGCGCTTCGATCAGCCGACGGGCAAGGACTCGATGGTCATTACCTTTCACAACATCGGCTTAGGCGCGAAAGGGAGCATTTTCGAAAGTAAGAAGCACCGTAAAGGCTCCGTAACGTATTCGGTCAAGAGCAATGACCAACGTAGCGGCCGCACGACCGCCCAGGCTAAAATCACCTTTCTGGGCGCCGCGCCCATCGTGACCGGGCGGACCGCCACCCAATGGCGGCAGAAAAGCCTTTACGCCAAACCCGGCTTCACCTTCGGCCTCAACCGGGATGCCATTCCGGACACGGACACCCTGGCGGACGGCAACTGGCATAACCGCCTGAGCCTGGCCATCGGCTACCAGAATGCGCCCATCGGCACCGGCCTGGTGTATGGACTGGAACTGGCCACCACCCGGCACCGGTTTTACCAGGACACCACGACCCTGGTGGCGCCCGATGGCGGATTCCTGCCCAACGGCGGCTATTTGTTCCAATCCCAAGCCTTCGACATCCGCTACCTGGAATTGAAAGCCATCGGTGGCTGGCAGTTCCTGGGCTACGTGCGGGGCTCCGCCGGCCTGGGCATCGCCATCCCCGCCTTTGCCCGGCTGAGCGGACGGGCCATGGGCAGCTTCGAACCGACGTTCAAGGATCCGGTCTACACCACCCATTCCACCAAACGGTATGGCCTGTTCCAGGATCGAAACGACCCGGTCTTTCTGTTCAACCAGCCGCTGGAAAACAAGCCGTCGCCCGGCCTCAGCTGGCATTTTTCCGTCGAAGCGGGCCTGATGAACGAAGCGTCGCTGGGCCTGGAGTGGCAGACGCGCTTTTTCCCCAATTTCTACAAAGGCGGCTGCGCCACGTTTAGCAATTTCAACGCGACCCTGCGCTTCAAATTCGGCGTTCTGGGTGGCAAGAACTAACCCAAATTACCTATGAAAAACATCTCTTTAGGCTCCCTTTTGGCCGCCGCTTTACTCGCCTACTCTTCCTGCGACTGCCCGCCGATGTTTACACTGGAGGAAGAAAAACTGCAATCGCCTTTTCAGGTGGAATCGTTCTCCCTGGATAACGGCGTATATATAAGTTTTAACAAACCTGTGGAAGCTGCTTCTCTGGGGGGATTAAAAACCCTCCTGATTGGTGGGGGTAATACGAAATACACCGGTTATTTCGAGCTCAGTCCGGATCACTTATATGTTTTCATACCGCAGTGCGAAATATTCTGCAATGCGTCGCAATCTGTATGTCCTTTTACGTTGCGTTTAGATGGAGACATAGCCGATGGGATGGCGGTGCGCAGCGAGGGTGGACAGATTCTGGATGGCGATCAGAACGGCTCCGATGGCGGCGATTTTAGCCGGTATGTTGATGGCTTTTTTGATTGTGGCCTTTACACCCTGACGGTAGATAGCGCCACTGTGAGTTATTTTCCTCCTAACAGTCAAAATGAAGAGGTGCGCATCGATATCGTTTTTAATACAAACGTAGATACTACTAGTGTGCAGGTAGGAGAAAATGTTTACCTGGAATGTGCCGACAATCCAAGTGTCAAAGAGACTGGATCAATTATCTGGCTCAGCCGTAACAAAATGCGATTTACGGCAGCCAAGGATCGGAATGCATTATTTCCGCTTTGCTTTGTGGGAGATTTTTCATTTTTCAATTTCATCATCAAAGGCACGGCCCCTCAGCCAGTTAAAAGCGTTTATGGTAGCTTACTAGAAAACGGAAAGGATTATAAGTTCCAATTTTCCATGTGAAAGTGGGGTCAAACATTGCCAATTATTCCCGCCTGACTACCCGCCACCGCAACACTTTGCCATTCTGCTTGCCCGCTACTACCCACTGCCCGTCCCGGCTCATGCCCAGTGCGGTCAATGGGTAGGCATCGTCCGGCCAGAAAGTCTGCCGGGGGTAGCCTTCCGGTGTACGGAGTTCCAGGGTTTTCTGCCGCTCATCATACGTCAGGTAGCCATCGCCGGCGGCCGGCCAGGCCAGGCCCACGCTGGCGGCGATCAGTGCAGGCTGCTGCCCGTCCTGGTACCACCAGCCCCGGTTATCATCAGACAAGGCCGCGTAACCGGTGCTTTTATCAAAAGGAAAATACAGTTGGTTTGCATTGCCGGAATATGCAATGGGCGGAAGCGCTTTTCCCGCGGGCAGTGACCATCGCAGGAGGCTGCTGTCGAACAGGGTACCGGTGAGGATAAACGATCCGTCGGGCGCTATGGCGACGGCCGACACCTGATCGCGATGGCCGGCCAGGACCACGGCTGGCGCGCCGGCTTTGGTGCGGTCCCAGAGCCGCGCCGTGCTGTCCCCCTCATAAGCCGCCACCAGCCACCGGCCATCCGGCGACAGGGCGAGGCTGCGCACGGCGGCTTCGCCCGGGCGGACTGGATCAGCGGACTGTTGATCATCCGTTGACCACACGTGGATCTGCCCCTGGACATCGCCGCTTGCGACTAGACGGGTGCCATTACTGACCGCCAAGGCCATAATGGCTGCGCGATGCCCGGTGTAGTGCCCGACCAGCTGATGATTGGTGACCTGGTAGATGGCTACCGTGCTATCGGCGGCGGTCAGCAGGTAGCGGCCGTCCTGACTGTACCGGGTAGCGATTACTGCGCTGCTGCTGCGCTGTTCCACGGTTTCCGCCAGCGGGTACGGAAAAATCCAGCGCCGTACCGTGCCATCGGCTGCGGCGGTGAATATAGAGTGGTGGTCCGCACGGAAGCCGGTACTGTGCACGGTGGCCGTGTGCCCCAGCAGGGTATAGATCGGACGCAGGTCTTCGGCGGTAAACAAGCGAGCCGAATGGTCCCTGGAGCCCGTCAGCACAAAATTCCCGTCGGGCGAAAAGGATACGGTTTCGATAGCCAACGCATGGGCGTGCAGGCTGTCTTTGAATTGCCAACCACCTTCGGCCGAATGCAGCCACTGCAACAACATACCATCCTCGAAAGCGACCAGGGCCAGGTTGCCCATCGGCTGGATGGCTATAGCCAGCACGGGACTCGGGCGGCTCGCCAGGGTTTGCACCAAGGTGCCGTTCCGGTCATACAGTACCGTTTCACCCGTTTGCAAGCCCGCCAGTATCATTCCATCGGGCGAAAAAGCCAGGGCCTGACAGGGCGCTGCGGTCCGGATCTGCCGCAGGACCGTGTGAGTGGCAATATCCCAAAGCGTCAGGTAAGCATCGTGGTGCGCCGTACACAACCACTGTCCGTCGCTGGAAATACAAAGCGACTGGATGGCCGAGGACTTGAAGTCACCACCTTCGGGTTCGAAGGCGGGAAGCGGCTGACCCCGCACCCAGGCGTAGGTTTTACGATCCTGGGCGCCTGACCACAGCGTGTCGTTGCCCTGGAAATATAACGCGTGTACGGTGTTGTTGGCCAGGGAAAGACTTTGAAAAAGCTGCTTTTCGCCTGTATGGTACAGGTGGACTTCGTTACCGGCGGTCGTGGCGAACGTGCTGCCGTCGGCAGAAAAAGCGGCCTGCAGTAAAGGCGCTTCGTTTTGTTGCAGCAGGATTTCGTAGGTCAGATTTTGGTGAAGCAGCGTGTAGTAGCCGCGCCACTTGGCCGAATCGAGTGGAGCCTGGAGGCAGGCGGTTTTCATTTTTTGCAGGCCCAGGGTTGGGTCCGAGGCCACCTGCAGGCGTCCTTCATTGTAGGCATTGTTGATTTCTACTTTTCGCCGCTGGTATTCGGAGCGTTGCCAGAAGATGAAAACCACGCCGGCGGCGATGGCCAGGGCCACGACGGCCGCCCGCCGAAACCGGCGGTTGCGGCGGCGTTCGGCTTCCACTTTCGCCCGGTGCCGCCGGCTTTTTTCAATCAACTCCGGCTCCTTGTCCATCCACAGGCGCATGCCGCCGACGCCTTTTTCCACCAGGGCCAGGTCCTCTTCCTCGATGATTGTTCCTTCGGGATTGAAACCATAATCAGTGATCTTCGCCTGCAGAATGCGCAGTGCCCGCTGGCCGGGCTTGTCGGAGGCCTTCATCTGCTGCTGCACGATGGGCGCCAGGGTATCGTGGGCCAATCCGGTTCGTTCGCCGTCCACGTCGGTCAGGAGGTAGAGTTCCTGGAACTTATGGACCAGATCGTTCAGTACATCACTTTGGTGCTGGTACAGGCGACGCAGCTCGTCGAGGGTTCGGCTTTCGGCGGTGCCCAGTAGAGTGGTGTGGTAGTTCAACACATCCAGCGCCAGGCCCGAGCTTCCCACTTTCTGACTTATTTCGGCTTCCCAGGCCTGGATGTGGGCCATTTGTTCGGCAAAAAAATCGCTGAGCAGGATGCCGCTTTGCCGTAGGGTTTCATATTCCTCCAGCCGGAAGACCGGATTGGGTTGGCCTGCCTGCATTTGCCACATTTTGGACAAAACGATTTGCAGCACCGGCGCCACCGGCGAATCGCGGTCGACCAGCAGATCATCGGCCACGACGACGGGCAGTTCCGGTTCGATCTGCAGGTTGTACTTATTGCGCAGCGTCTGGGTGGAAGTCAGGCCGTTAATGACTTCAAGGATGTCGCGGCGGTCCAGTTTTTCCAGGAACACCGGTTCGCAGGGGATCTGGAAAGCCGACAGGGCTTTTTGCAGTTCGGGTTGATACTCTTTGCGATAGGTCAGCACCAGTTTGCCCGCCGGGCGGTGCAGGGGATTGTTGAAAATCTGCTGCACCTGGGCCAGAAAATCCTCCAGTTCGCGGGGCTGCTGCGGGTTCGGACGCGTGTAGATCTCCTCCACCTGGTCCAGGAAGATCAGCACAGGCCGCCCGCCCGCCTGCTCGGCAGACATCCACTGCAGCCGCAGGTCGGTTTGCTCCGCAGCAACGGCGGGTGTGGGGGAACGCAACCGGTCTTCATACCGACCAATCACCTGCGCGATTTCCTGGCGGGCCTCTCCCGTCAACTGGGGTAAAATGGCGCTGAGCTGCCGGATGTTTTCCTGAATAGCACCTTGGTTTTGCGTCTGTTGCGCCTCGGTCAGCTGGCCGCTGGCCGCTACCCCCAGGGCCTCGCGCAAACCGCCCGACAGACCCTGTTCCCGGCTGCGGCGCAGGTAGTGCACCGTAAAACCGCTCTCCAGCCGGGGCAACAGGCCGGCACTGAGCAGGGAGGACTTCCCGACGCCCGACTGCCCGTACACCAGCAGCACTGGCGAGCTTTGCGCACTGCTGAGCCGGTGGTACAGGTCGCGGATGTAGCGGCCCCGGCCGAAGAAGATGGCCGCGTCCGTTTGTTCGAAGCGGCGCAGGAACCGGTAGGGCGGCGGCTCCGGCGGCGTGTAATGGGCCGGTAGTGGCGGCAGGCCGAACAGCGGATTGGCCACTGCGTCGGGCAGGTTCCAGTAGGCCACCTCTTCTGCGCCTTCCTTGTAGCGAATGTCCCAGGGGAAGCGGTCGTCGCCGGTTTCTTCGAAATTCGCGCCGCGGACCGATGCCGTATCGGCGGCTGAACCCGCCGGTACGGGCGCCGAAGACTGATAAAGCACGGATGTATCGCGCTCGCCCGAGCGGGTGGTCAGTGCCCAGCAGGCTTCCTTCCAGGCCGCTCCGATGCTCAGGCCCGCCGTGAGGCCCTGGTAAAAAGCCTGGGACAGCTGGGTAGCCACCGCATCGTCCACGGCTTTCACGGTACCGATGACCACAGGGACGCCCAGCCGCGACAGCTCGCTGGCCTGCTGCCAGGAAAAACAACCGTTCAGGAAAACCAGCTGCAGGCCCGGCTGGGCCGCCAGAAAGGGCAGGAGGCCTTCGCTATGCGCCTGTTGCGGACTGTTTTTTTCATCTTCCAGCAGCAGATCGAAACTGCTGGCATGGCCGCTGTAGTGAAAAACGGCGATGCGGCCCCGGTATTTCGGCTTTTGAAAGGCCTCGATCAATTGCCCGATGGTCGTATTGGTCAGTATTTCCACCGCGCATAATCCGGCATCCTGGGCCCGGTCAAAAATGGCTTTCAGACCGTTGATTTCCACCGGTAGTTGCCGCAGGTAGCCCCCCGCCGCGTTATGCGGATCGTTGGCAAAGGCAAGCAGTATGACCGGAAGTTCGTTTTTCATTGGTCAGTGGAAGGAGTGCCTGGGGCGGCGCAGTGCTGGCTACAAAGAAAGGGGTTTTTGCAGTAAACCAGGGAAACGGAGAGGTTTATTACGCATTGTTCCACTTTTCAAAATGCCCTTTATACAGTAGTTCCAGCCCGCCAAACTGGAAACAAAGCCCTAATTTTGTCGAACCCATTCACGCAACACCATCGACATGGAACTTGTCAGCTATTTACAGGACGAAAAGAATCTGGCTGTTTTAGAACCGTTGCTCCGTCGTTTGAAATTACGTTTTGAGAAAAAAAAGAGCCCCTCAGGTACGGCCAATCAAACCACCACGCCGGAAGCGAAAGAGAAATTAGAAGTGGCCCGCACACTACTGCTGAAAATGTTGGAAGATGGTGTAGATGCTTCCTACTTCGGCGATCCGGTTGAAATTTATCGTGGATGGGCAGTGGATGCAGGACCCAGCCAATCCGCGGCTCGAAACGGCCTGGGACGGACACACTAAATCCGTGCTTTTCGTGCGCTGAAAAAGCATTCCCAGCCTTGAATTTTCTGCTGCCCTGCTGCGCTCAGCCCTTATGATCCGCTACCAGCAGGGCTGGACGCAAAATTTTGTTTCAATAATTGCACTTTTTTCCTCTAAAAATAAAATATTATTCTGATATAAATTTTAATCCCGTATTAGTTAGGTAATACAGTGCAGGTTTTTGTAGATTCGCCACGCATTATTACTTTTCAATTCAAACCATCCCTTATCAAATTCAAATTTTCACCATGAAAAAAACTATTAATGCTGGATTACTGCTGGCCATTGGATGCTCATTAGTCCTGTTGAATGGCTGTGTAAAGGACCCTACGCAGACTTCTACTTCCGCTTACACTTCGTCTGATCAGGAGGTTACGGATAGATCTGCCAACAGCCACGTACCGAACGAGCTCTTATTGAAGTTTAAAGAGGGTACCTCCGCCAGTGCAAAGGCGCAGGTGTTGGCGCAAATAAGTGGAGACGTTTCCCAAACGATTCTCACGAAAGCCATGCAAAACGCTAACATTCAGCAGGGCGTTTTAGTAGTGCACACCCCCATGCAGGCTTTGAATGCCATTAGCCAGGTGTTTGGCCTACCGCAGGTAGAGTATGCCGAGCCGAACTACATCTACCAGCATTCTGCTACCTCCAACGACACTTATTACACCAACGGTTCTTTGTGGGGCATGTATGGTGACGCCACTTCGCCAGCCAACGCAAATGGTAGCCAAGCCGGCGAAGCATGGGCGGCCGGGCATACCAACGCAAGCACCGTTTATATTGGTATCATTGACGAGGGCTACATGTACACCCATGAAGACTTAGCCGCTAATGCAGGAACCAACCCCGGCGAAGTCGCTGGCAATGGCGTGGACGATGATAACAACGGATATGTTGACGACGTATACGGTTGGGATTTCGCTGGTGGCGACAATTCGATCTTTGACGGTATTAATGACGACCACGGTACCCACGTAGCTGGAACCATCGGTGGTGTTGGAGGTAACGGCAAGGGTGTAGCCGGTGTTTGCTGGGAGGTGAAACTGCTGAACGCCAAATTTTTGGGTACAAATGGAGGCACCACGGCCAATGCTATTCTGGCAGTCGACTATTTTACCAACCTTAAAACGAGTCAAAATCTAAATCTTGTGGCTACCAGTAATTCCTGGGGTGGCGGTGGATTTTCGCAGGGCTTAAAGGATGCCATCGGCCGCGCAGAAGCACAAAACATTCTCTTCATTGCCGCAGCTGGCAACGATGGCCTCAATACCGAAACCAACACCTCTTACCCGTCCGGTTACGACAATGCCAATATCATTGCCGTAGCGTCCATTACCAACACCGGAGCACTATCCAGTTTCTCCAACTACGCCGCTACCAAGGTTGACATAGGCGCACCCGGCTCCGGCATTTGGTCCAGTGTGCCAAAGCGCGTGAGTGGCAAAATTGTTAGCTCATACGCCAGCTATAATGGCACCTCCATGGCCACTCCGCACGTCAGCGGCGCTGCCGCTTTGTATGCCGCTTACCATCCCGGCTCTTCGGCTGCTGCCATCAAAAGCGCTATTTTGACCTCCGCAGTACCCACTGGTTCTTTGACCGGCAAGTGTGTTTCCAATGGTCGTCTCAACGTAAGTGGATTTTAAATTAATAAATCATTTCTTCTCTGCTAGTCAGGGCCTCCCAACATCCGGGAGGCCCTGATTTGTTTTATAAACAAGGAAGCAGGGTCAGGTTAGCGGCTCGAAACGGCCTGGGACGGACACGTTAATGCCGTACTTTTCGTGCGCTGAAAAAGCATTTCCAGCCTTGCATTTTCTGCTGTCCTGCTGCGTTCAGTCCTTATGATCCGCTATCAACAGGGTTGAGCGCAAAATTTTGTTTTAACAATTGCACTTTTTTCCTTTAAACTTAAAATCTTATTCTGATATAAATTTTAATCCCGTATTAGTTAGGCAGTACGCCAGAGGACGTTTTAGATTGTGCCGCTTTCACAACTATCTCTAACATCAAATCAAATTTTTTATGAAGAATTTGTTCGCTTACATTTTGCTTGCTTTATTTTTCACCGGCCTGAATGCCTGCGCTAAGAAGGAGGCGCCCACCACGGATGTAGGGCTTTCGCAGGATGTGATCAACCAGATTACCGCGCTTGGCTTCAGTGCGCACGAGGCCTATGCCGCTGATGGTGGCTACATCGTGGAAAACGACATCTTCCTGACCGATGCAGATTTCCAAAGTCCGTCCCAGGTGCTCATGCATAATCTCATAGTGGGTCATGCCGAGCAGTACCGGACTTTTAATCTGGTGACTGGCCTTCCGCGCACCATTACGATCAGCTACAGCGGTAACATCGGTGGCAACACGCTTGCCGGCATTGATCTGGCTATTGCACGTTACAATGCAGAGCCTATTGGCCTTGACTTCGTACGCGTGAGCAGCGGAGGCAACATCAACGTCAAGATTGTTAACGGCGGTGGATATATCGCCTCGGCCGGCTTCCCCAGCGGCGGCAACCCTTATGGGGAGGTCAAGTTTAACCGGCAATATGAAAACTGGGGCGTGAACACCCTGGGTTCCGTCCTGGCGCATGAAATAGGCCACTGCATCGGTTTCCGCCATACTGATTGGGAGAATCGTGCCTTTAGCTGCGGCGGCGGTACTGCTAATGAAGGAGCCGGCTCCATTGGCGCCGTCCATATCCCGGGCACACCGACCGCGTTCGATGGTGATCCTACTTCCTGGATGCTTGCCTGCATCGGCAGTACCACGAACCGTCCGTTCAATGCGAACGACAAAACTGCTTTGAATTTTCTTTATTAACCGTGGATCAACATTACCCTATTGAAGTGTCGGAGCGGCCATCGTCTGCTCCGGCACTTTTTTTATTATCTGACCAGGAGTTTTCCCTGCCGCAGGCTGGCGGAGGCTTCCCCGATCACCATCCAGGCGTAATATCCTGGCGGCAGGGCCGGCAGTTGAATGTTCACCAGGATGTCATCCAGCGTTTTTTCCAGCACCAATCGGCCGAGGGCGTCGTATAAAAGGAAGCGCGGCACGTCATCGGTGACCCGGGCCAGCACCGTCAGCAGGCCATTGGAGGCCACCGGATTGGGCAGCACCAGATAGCCTTCCCCGCCGGCGAAGTACACGGTGACCGGATCTCCGGAAATCAGGCCGCCACTGGTCAGGTTTACCCTGGCGCGATACACATTATGGCCGGCTTGGGGTGAAAGGTCCGTGAAAAACACCTCGAGCCCCGCTGGGTCTGTCCCGGCCAGAACTACCCAGGCGCCCTGCTGCCATTTCTCTATAATGACCTTTTCCACGCCCTGCAAAGTGCCCAAAGCCAGGGTCAGTTCCACCTGATCGTCTGCATTGAGCCAGGCGAGCAAATTGTTGATGTAGCAACCGACGCCCTGGGTAAATATATACGGGGCGCCGCTGGTGGGCGCTTCCGCCGTTCTATCCAGGCTCAGGGCGGATACGGCAAAGTGACGCTGGAGAAAGGCGCTTTTTTGTAACACAACGCTGGTGTCGGTGGTCACTAATAACGGCTCGAGATAGTGGTCGCCCAGACCCCACACCCGGTAAAGCAAGTTGCCGGCGAGGGTTGGCCACTGCAGCATGATCGAATCGGCACAATTAAAGCCGATGTGTAGGCGCAGGGCAGGCGCGATCAAAAAAGTATCGGATATGAAATCACGACCGCCCGAGCGCAGGCGCAGCTGGGCTGCTGTGACCGTGTCCGGCACCAGCCAGCGCCGGTAACCGGCAGGGAGTCCGACTGCGGGATCGATAATTTTCCACACACTGCTCCCGGCCGGTTTCCAGGCCAGTTCTCCCGGTTCGGTAGTCATGGTCGTTTCCCAGCGCAAAATGGCATCCTTCCCCGCCAGGACCGGATCCTGCCGCACGGGGCAGGTCCACTCGACATGCGCCAGCGTATCCCAGTGCCAGGAGAGTGCAAAGCTTTGGGTCAGCGTGGAAACATAGTTTCCCTGCACGCGGAGCTGATAAAGACCGGATACCGGTTGGTCGATGCTCACCTGTTCCAGCGTATTGAGCGAATCGCGCCCCTTGTGTGCCGCCTGACCCAACGAATCCGGATGCGGATAGGCGCTGAGTATCCAGGGTTGCCAGCCGGTGCCGTCGGGCGACTGCACGGACAGGTCCAGGTCGTTCACCAGTGCTTTGCCGGCATTGGGCTGGGCCGGTACATCGTTCCAGCTCAGGGTGATCTTGAGCCGGCTGGCCTGTGGCGGCAGCTGGAAGGAAAACAGCTGGGTCTCCCCGGCGGCGATTATTCCCTGGGTTACGGATTGCTGCTGCACCAGTTCGACGGCTTTTTTCAGGTTCAAATTACCATAACCACTGCTATAATCCGGTCCCGGCGATCCCAGATCATCGGCAGCGCCGATCAGGACAGCTTTTACGACATCGGAACCGGGCCAGTAACCGTATTTTTCAAATATGGCCTGCCGGACCACTGCGGCGGCGCCGGAGACCAGGGCAGCGGCGCCGGAGGTGCCGTCCACGCCAAAAGCGACCAGATCGGGCTTAAGCCGTCCGTCGTAGGCGGGTCCGCGGGAGCTGAAGGACGCAACTTGTGCGAAAGAGTCCACTGCGCCGACCACCAGTACGTTTTTGGCCATTTTGAAGTTGCCGGTCAGGTTGGCAAAGCCAGGCAGGCTGGCGTAAGTACCCGAAGGCGAAGCGCCGGTACCCTGATTGCCGGCCGAAAAAACGTGCAGCAAGCCGGGATGCTGCCGCATACTCTCGTCGTAGGCCAGCGCCCCGGCGCCATAGTAGTTTTCAATATCGACGCCATAGGAGTGGTTTTGCACCGAAATATCAAAGGCATCATAATCAGCATCGGCATCGGGAAGCAGGCCGACGAAACTGGAAGACACCAGCCGGCTGCCCCGCGCTACGCCCCGTCCGGCTGGGTCGGAAGTGCCGGCCCCGGCTGCCAGTGATGCCATGATGCTGGCGTGGCTGGTCAGCACGGCTGCCGATCCGAAAGTGGGTATATACCGGTTTTTAAAATCCACATCCGCGGAATCAAACCGGAATTCTTTGATCGAAATCGTGCTCCCGGCGCCATCGAGGGCCGGCCACCGGGCGTGGACCCATTGAATATGATTGACGAAGAGGTTATGACCCGGCACGGGAAGTTCTTCCCGGCCCGCGGCGTACCCGAGATCGGCAAAGGTCACCTCCGGCCGCAACAGGGTAGTGCTAAAGAAATGGCGGGGCAGATCCTCCAGAACGATCACGCCGGCCGGGGGGTAGGCAGCGTGTTCGACCAGTCCATGCTGGCGCGCCCATTTCCGGAACCCGGTCAGGTCTGTAAGCACGAGCGTAAAAAGTATTTTTCGCTCCTTCCCCACCCTGCGATCAGCGGTTTGGTGGAGTATATCGGCGACCTTTTGCAGGCCAGGACTGCACTGCGGTGATCGTACGGATTGTGCCGGGAGCGAAACGCTCCAAATTAAAAGCAAACAGGACAATAGTCTGCGCAGCATAGCCAATCGGGTGGACTGGTCAGGTGGGGCCCGGCAAAGATGCGCAGATTATTGCCGCTGCCCTACTGTTTCCTGGCCTGCATATCCAGCTGGATGTTCACCGTCTCGGATATAAACTTGTCGCCCAGGGTCTTGTCATTGCCGTAGTTCATTTTCCACTGGGTACGATTGATGTTGAAGTTGGATTTCGCTTTCAGCGTGTTGCCATCCAGATCAATTTTAGCCGGGAAGGTAATGTTTTTGGTATCTTCTTTCAGCGTCAGGTTACCACTGACGTTGAAGTTGGCGCCTTGAATGATGGAAGTATCCCCGGCACTCGGCTGGTAGGGGGTTACTTTGGTAATCACGAATTTAGCGGTGCCGAATTTCTCCGCATCGAA
>JBKJKS010000257.1:0-4845 GCA_046597295.1 Saprospiraceae bacterium | reverse complement strand
CGAATCTGCCGGGGCCTGCCTCTACATCCGCTACCAATCGCTGCAGCTGATTGACCTGTTCCATACGGATCGGCTCGATTGCAGCCCCATTTTCCTGGATAGCCGGAGTCTGCTAGCGGGCCGGGTGCTGGACGTGTACCTGGAAGTACGGGGTGACCTGTTTGCGCTCACGTCTTCCGCGGGCACCCTGGCCATCTGGCGGCTCCACCGCAACCAGCTCTTCGAAAAAGTAGCCGCTTTGCCCTGGACCTACCACACCCACGAAAGTTTCAAACTGCTGAAATCGAGGGCGGGCGGCTTTTGGCTGCACGCCTCCGAACGCGGGCTGTTCCATTTGAACGACGCAGGAAAAATTATACAAAAGTTTGATAATCAAGCCTTTAATGCCCAAAAAGCCTTTACCGGGGCCAGCGTCCCCGCCACCGAGGGTAGGGTAGAGCCGGCCATTTTCTACGAGGACCATGCCGGCCGTTTCTGGCTGTCTTTCAAGAAAACGCCGGGCGTCTATCTTTTTGAGCCGGGAAAAGTCGGCAGCGTCCCGGTACAGCCCTGGACGGGTTTTTCGCAGCAGGACCATTTCATCCGGGTGTGGGAAGACGCGCGGGGCAATCTGCTGTTTGCTTCGCCGACCCCCAGCGACCAGTTTATGGTTTCCAAACTGACCGGCCTGCGCAGCAGTGGCGCAACCTTCGACGGCGCCGCTCTGCTAACGGTAGAGAACAAGATCCAGGACATTTTCGGGCAGGATTTTGAACGCCAGGTTTTCCTCTGCACCTACAGTGGTCTATACAAAATCTTCCTGAAAAACCAGGGCATCCGGCCGTATCTGGCCCGTCAGATCAAGCCGGGCGAGTTCGGCGATATTGTGCGCAGCATCACCAGCGACGGACACGGTCAGGTGTACTTCGCGCTGGAAGAACGCTACTGGTATCGGCTCGACACCCGTAGCGACCGGCTCGATACGCTGGTGCTGACCGATGCCCAGGGCAAACCCCTGGAACTGGTTCGCTCCGGCGGCGCCCTGGCCTATGACCCGGAGGGCTACCTCTGGGGCATGAGCCGCATCGACAATCGCGAAAATTTGTATGCCCTGCACCGCTATGATGTAAAGCGCCGGACAACCCGTTCCTGGCCTTTGATCGGCTATCTGACCACCTTTCTCCGGCAGCCCGATGGCCGCTTTTGTATGCTCTACCGATCCGATCTGGGCCACCACATCGGCATTTTTGACCCGCATACCAATCATTACGAGGCCTATAAGGATGCCGACGGCAGCAATCCCTTCGCCACACGGATGCCTAAAAGCATCGCCCCCTGCCGGTTCCGTAAAGGATGCTACTGGATCGGAACCAACGACGGGGTGATCGCGGTGGACATGGAACGGCGGCAATCCCGACTCTATGGGGAAAGTAGTGCCGCCCTGCCCCTCCGCCGCCCGGATATAATGGCCATCTACGAGGATGCGGCCGGCACACTTTGGCTGGGTACCAACGGCGGTGGTCTGAATATCCTGTCTTTTGCGCCGCAAAAGACAGACATCTTCCCAAGCCCGGTGGCGGTGCAGGTCGTAGACTACAACCAGGGCCTGAGTAATAACCTGGTCAGCGGCGTAGTGCCGGATGGACAGGGGGGCTACCTGTTGAGTACGGATCTGGGTTTGAACCGTTACCAGCCGGCCAGCCAACTCGTCAGCAACTTCTACCAGCAGGATGGCCTCACCCACAATGAGATCAACCGCTTCAGCTATTACAAAGATGAAAATGACCGCTTTTATTTCGGTACGATCAACGGACTGACGGCCTTCCGCCTACCGGACCTGCTGGGGAAGAAGCCGGCGGGAAAATTCCAGCTGACCAAACTGACCAAATACTTCGGGGAAGCCGGACGGCTGGAAGAGCAGACTGCCGGCCTGGGTGATCTGCGCGAATTGGTCATCGAGCCGGAGGTCACCTATTTTCAGCTGGATTTCATGCTGACGGACTATACCCAGCCGGAAAAAAATCAGTTCTTCGCCTGGCTCGAAGGACAGGAAGAAGGCTGGAATGCGTTGCGGAATGCGCATACCCTGCGCTATAACCGCCTACCGGCCGGCGAATACACCCTCCACCTGCGCGGCGCCGATGCGCAGGGCAACGTATCGGAAATTCTTCCCCTGCGCATTCGCTCTAAAGAATTTTACTACCGTACCTGGTGGTTTTTGAGCCTCGTCGGCCTGGCCTTGCTGGGTGTTGCGACGGCCGTCGCCCTGTGGCGCATTCGCAGCATCCAGGCGGCAGAAAAACAGCGTACCGCCACGAATGCCCGCCTGGCTGAACTGGAGACCCGCGCCCTGCAGGCCCAGATGAATCCGCACTTCATCTTTAACTGCCTCAATTCCATCCAGAGCTTTATTGCCGAGGGCGACAAGGACAATGCCATGCGTTACGTCACCCGCTTCGCCCAGCTGACCCGCGCCGTGCTGCACTTTTCCGGAAAAAACACCATCGGCCTCGATGAGGAAGTCGCCGCCCTCGGCCACTACCTCGAACTCGAATGCCTGCGGGCCGGTAAGCATATCCAATGCCATATTGAAGTTGCCCCGGATATCGATACCTTTGACACTGAACTTCCGCCCATGCTGGTACAGCCGTTCGTGGAGAATTCCTTCAAACATGGCCATATTTCGCGCCTCGACGTGCTGTTCGGTAAAGCGAACGGACAACTGCTCGTCACCGTGCAGGATGACGGCATCGGGCTTACCGGAAAATCCAACAAACTCCACCAGTCCAAAGGTATTGCCATGACCCGGGAACGACTGGCCTTCTGGAACGGCCGTTCCGATCCGGATGACCTCCGCATCATCGCGCTGGAAAAAGGCCTTTTAGTAAACATGACCATTCAAATCAAATGATGACCACGAATCGACCAATTGCACAAAAACAATCCTTCCGACCCGCCTCCGGCTTCTGGAAAGCCCTCATCGTGGAAGATGAACCGGCCGCTTCCAACCTCCTGAAAACGCTGTTGCGCGAGTACTGCCCCCAAGTCCGGGTCATGGCCGAAGCCGCGGACGTACAGGAAGCGGTGGAACGCATTCAGTTGCTGCATCCCGACCTGGTCTTCGTGGACATCGAGCTGCGCGACGGCACCATCTTCGAAGCCCTCGACCAACTCAGCGATTTCCATGGGCAGCTCATTTTTACTACCGGCCATGACGACTTCGCCCTGCGCGCTTTCCGCTACAACGCCATCGATTACCTGCTCAAACCCATCGGTCCCGAAGCGCTGGTCGAGGCCGTCGAGAAACTGAACGTGCACGAGCAATCCCTGCGCCTGCGCTACGATCTGCTCCGCGAATCAGTGCGCACGGAGAACTTCGAGAAGATCGTACTCAGCGTGTCCGAGGAATACCACGTGGTCGAGGTCTGCGATATCATGCACATCGCCGGAGAAGGCAATTACTCCACCGTACACCACGCGCACGGCAAGCAGATCGTAGTCAGCAAGCCCCTCAAGTTCTTCGACGAGACGCTACCGGCCGATCGCTTTTTCCGGGTACACCAGTCGCACCTGGTCAATTTTTCCTTTGTGAAGAAAGTGCTGAAAGGCGACGAGCAGGCCATCCTGCTGGAGAACGGCGAAGTCATTCCGCTGGCCCGCCGGAAAAAGGACGATTTCATGCACCAACTGCGGGTGTTTGTGGAACAGGCCTGAGTGCTGGGTAATGACTGGATTGGCGACCCCTCCTCCGCTGGGCGAGTAAAAAATTAACCCACGATTTTAATCGTGGGCAGAAAAAAACTTCGCATCTCCTAACCGATTTATCGGTTTAGACGGCTGTAAACCGATAAATCGGTTATCACTATTCATTAGATAGCCTGGCCCCACGATTGAAATCGTGGGTTAATGGCTCGGCTTCTCAGCTGGCAGCAAAATCCAAAAATAGGATTCATCTCCCCAAATATTCCTATACTCGCAGCCGCAAAAGCTGGAACGAGCTTCCTGTCACCCACCCACCGATCCGCCATGTCCTACAGCCGTCGAAACTTTGTCAAAAGCGCTGCCGTCGTCGCCCTCGGGGCGTCGCTGCCCCTGGAAGCCATTGCGGCGTTCCGCCGTACTATTTCTCCGAACGATAAGATCCAGGTTGGCCTGATCGGCGCGAACAACATGGGCTTCTCGAACCTGACATCCTTCCTGCTCAACAGCGAATTCGAGTGCATCGCTATCTCCGACGTGGATGAAAACGTCTACAACCGCCGGGCGGACGAGCTGGTCAAGGCAAATTTCCGGAAACCGGCTTTCTACCGGGATTATCGTAAAATGCTGGAAGACAAGGACCTCGACGTGGTCATCATCGGTACGCCGGATCACTGGCACTGCCTGCAGCTGGTGCACGCGCTGGAAGCCGGCAAGCATGCCTACGTGGAAAAACCGATCGGCAACTCCATGCACGAGTGCGATGTCATGGCCAACGCCGTCAAAAAACATGACCGCCTGGTGCAGGTGGGACAGTGGCAGCGCAGCCAGCCGCATTTCGTGGACGCTATTAATTTTGTGCATTCCGGCAAACTGGGCCGTATCCGCACCACCAAAACCTGGTCGTACGTCCACTGGAAGGGCGCCGTTCCGAAATTGCCCGATACGCCCGTCCCGGCCGGCGTGGATTACGACCAGTGGCTGGGCCCGGCGCCGAAACGCCCGTTCAACAAAAACCGCTTCCACAGCAGCTTCCGCTGGTACTGGGAATATGCCGGCGGCGTCATGACCGACTGGGGGGTGCATTTGATCGACTACATCCTCTACGGCATGAAAGCCGCCGTGCCCAAATCGGCCATTTTACCGCCCATGGCCATGGCCGATTTG
>JBKJKS010000212.1:0-6482 GCA_046597295.1 Saprospiraceae bacterium | reverse complement strand
TCAGGTTGAAACAGGCCTGGGCCCAGTTATTGGCGTAGTCTTTTTCCACCCGCCCGGCTTTATCGGGACTTTTATCCCAGTTGACCCGCACAACCAGCGTGTAATTGTCGGCCGGCAGACCGGTAATGTCGATCCACTGGCAGGGCAGACCGGCCGCATACGTATCGCCGCAGCCAGCACTGATGCCCATGTTTTCGCAGGTGTATTTGCCGGTCCCACCATCATTGCATTCCAGATCGACCAGGCAAAAGCCATTCTTGGTGCCCACCGGCAAGCGGAGGCCCTGGGAATTATAGAGCACGTGTTCGGCATAGCCCCGGTAGTGCCAGTGCTGGTGACAGGCATCCCACATAAACTGGTCGGAAGGAGCAGCCGGATCCAGCGGCGGCGACCCGACGAAGTAGTCCTGGCTGCCGGTATTTTTGATGTGCGTGGTAAAACGGATAATGGTCCGCAGCCCGGTTCCCCGCAGGCATCCCTCGTCCACCGCGCAGGCGTCGGGATTAACAATCATGTCCAGGGACATGGAGTTGCGCAACTCCTCTTCCAGTACGACCAGGTCCGGCACATTCGGACAGGCCGGATCGCCGGGGTAGAGGCAGGCCGTACTGACGGAAGCCAGCGGGTTGTAGTTGCAGGCCGTCGGATCGGTGCAGCCGGCGATCGCCCCGGTATAGTACAGGGAGAAATGAATGGGCAAACCGGCGCAGCCTGCATCCGCATAACGCAGCCGGATGAAATAGGTATGACCGCCGGCCAGGTACAGGTTGGCCAATGCGCCCTGCGGGCATCCGCCGTCCGCATAAAAACTGGCTCCGGTCTGGTCATTGCTCAGCAGAATGTCGGCGCAATGGTCGTAGATCCAGATCTTGCTGGAGCAGGGATTGCCGGCAAAACAGGTACTGATCTGGTAGGTGCCGGTGTCGGCCGGGGTGAAGCTGTACCAGGCTTCCGCCGGACCGGCCGGTGTGACCCAGGTGCCGGTATTCAGTATAAAGGGTAGCGCACAAAACCCGCCCGGTGCACAACCGAAGTACACCTGCTCGCCAAAATCGTACTGGCCGTCCAGATTCTCGTGCACCAGGACATTATTCAGATAAAGCCGGTAGTAGCCGTTGGCGGCCAGCCCATCCCCATACTGGTCCTGGATGCGGAAGACGGCGCAACCGGTGTTGGGAAGGCAATAATTGAAAATGGTGAGGCCCGGCTGATAGCAACTATCGCGCACGTACACCACCGAGCCGTCCAGATTGGTGAGTTGCCAGCTGACTTCCATAAAATACTGATCCGGATCGATTTCGAGGCGGACAGCACGCTGCCCGGCAGCACATTGCGCCCGAACGAGGGTGCAGGAGAAAATAACCGGCAGGAGGAGTAGCAGATGTAGACCTGTTCTTTTCAAATGCTCTTTTTTATGGCGAAAATACCGAATCCCGGCTAACTGGTACTTGCTTTTTGCCGTATATGGTAAATGCGTACAATTCCGTGCCCCGGTTTTTTGGCACTGAATTTTTACCGGACTGTTATTGAATTGCTTTTGGCGGGCAGGCTTCGAAACAAGAAAAATGATTCCAGCGTTCTTCCTCGCGTTCAGATAATCACCCCCATTATTGGGAAAAACTACTTACTCTAATTCCGTATGACGCCTTTTGTTCGTCCTTTTTTATTGCTTATCGTATTGATCGGCCTTTTCCAACTGCCGGCACAGGCCCAGGCCGCTGATGGCTGGCTGCTGAAAAACGATAAAGATAATGTGCAGGTTTTTTACAAAAAAACGGCCGATGTACAGGAAATCAAACTGGTGACCTCCCTGAAAACGACCCTTTCGGGTCTGGTGCAGCTGTTGTCGGACGTGAAAAATTACCCAAGCTGGGGTTATAAAGTGATGGAATCGCGCTTGGTCAAGCGTGTTTCCGATACCGAAATGTTTTACTACACCCGCCTTGATTTTCCGTGGCCACTGGCCGATCGTGACCTGGTCATGCACACCACCCTGAAACAGGACCCGGTGACCCATCGGATCGTATCCACCAGCACGGCCGTACCGGACTATGTGGCCCTCGTGCCCGATGTTGTCCGGATCACCACTGCCCGCACCCAATGGACGCTGGTACCCGGAACGGGCGGCTGGGTCTACGTGGAATACTATCTGCACTCCAATCCGGGTGGTAACATTCCCGACTGGGCGGTCAATATGGCCATCGATGTGGGCCCGCGGGAGACGATCAAAGGGATGCGGGGTTTATTGCCGCAGACCCGGTATCAGGCGTCCAGACTGGAATATATTAAGAATTAGGCAGGCTCCCTACCAACAATTGGCTTTCAAAACCTGGCATTTTTTTCACCTTATCATTCCCATCCATCATGTCCCTTACCACCTTATTTTCCACCACTGGCCTGGTGCTTCTGTTTTTAGGGGCTGCCACGCCGGAAGCAACGTCCCAAACCGATCAGGGCTGGGTACTGAAAGAGGAAAAAGACGGCGTCAAAATTTATCATCAGCAGACACCGGGCCTGATGCACGTCAAACTCAGCACGACGCTCAAAACCTCCTTATCGGGCATTGCCACCTTGTTTTCAGAAATAGAATCCTATCCGGTATGGGGGTATAAAGTGGCCGAATCCAAATTGCTGCGCCGCGTTTCGCCAACTGAGATGTACTACTATTCCAAGTTCGATTTTCCCTGGCCCATGGACGATCGCGACATCGTGCTGCACAGCGTACTGGTTCAGGATCCGAAGACCCGCCGGATTACCATCACCAATACGCCCATGCCGGACTACGTGGCGGCAAAAAAGGGCGTGGCCCGCATCCGGAATTCCAAAACGAAATGGACGATCACGCCGAACAGCAACGGCACCCTATACGTGGAACAGCAAATCTCCACCGACAGCGGCGCCAACATGCCCGAATGGCTGGTCAAAATGACCATCGATACCGGCCCGCGCGAAACGATTAAAGGTATTAAGAAAGTCCTGGTCCAGCAGCACTACCAGGGGGCCAAACTTGCCCATATTAAAGACTAAGCAGTCGAAGTGGGCCGGTATGGAAAGCATCAAAAAGGAATAAAGCCAATCAGTTCGTCGCCCCTACCCGGATAAAATCAAATCCAAAGGACTTGCACTCCGCGTCGGCTGCCTGTAGCAGGGGCACCGCGAGCGAGAAGGTTTCGTTGTATGCCAACGCCGTGAAGGAATTGCCCCCGCTAAAACTGCCGCTGAAAGTGGCTTGGGTCGAAAAATTATCCTCCGCCACCTCAAACCTGGTGAACCAGATGATCGGCGCCACACACCAGCTTGATCTGGTAATCACGATCTTGTCGTAACCCGGCCCTTGCAGGCGTACACCGATTTTTACGTTGGCCTGGGCATACCCACCGAAGGCCATCGCCAGGCCCTCATAAGCGATGTCGAATTGTGCCGCGACGGTGATTTTCTGAAAGGCGCCTGCCGGGAGTGAGAACTTGCCGCCCAGGCTGCCTTTGCTCCGACATCCGCCATCGTACATGCTGGCCGACTCCAGGTTAATGTTGCAGGGGTCAACGTCCGCAGTACAGAATCCAAGGAGGGCTTGGTTGTTTTCTTCCAGGGCAGCTTCGAGGGGGCAGTGAAACTCGGCATCGAAGCGCTGGGGCAGCGTCAGTTGAGGCAAAGACGAAAGGTTGCTGATGCCCCCGAACTCGTCCAACTGGAAGTTGTTATGCCCCAGGATTTTAGCAACGCCTTTCCGCATTTCTTCATGATTGATGACCACGGACTTGTAGGCATTTTTAATGAAGTCGTAGTGGTCGCGCTGTAGTTGTCCGAGCAGTCCTCGTCTAGTTGCCGGGTCGTGGGTTTCGGCCAAAATTTTGATATCAGCCAGGTAGGTTTTGTACTGGCCGGTTTGGTCGGCTTCGAGGAGGCCGGTCACTTTTTTCTTGCCGGGGGCCAGGAGTTGTTCCAAGGCCTGTAGCTGTTTTTCCGTTGGCGCGGACACCAGCTGCGCGAAGCAGAGGGAGGGAACAAAAAGGTTGCCCGCAAGCAAAGCGAGCGCGAAGAGCGCAATGCGCAATGGTGAGTTTTTCATCGTCATCAGTTTATAAAAAATGAAAGAATGATGGATTTGCCTTTGGTGTCGAAAAGCCAAAAACCTAATCGCTTTTTTCAAAAAACAGGCCGGCTGCGCGACCTATCGCGCGCCGACCTGGGTAGAGGGTAAAAGACCCCCGCTTGCAATTCCTGGTTACTGCGCCGCTTGCGGCTCTCCGAAAATGAAGTTGTCCATGACCGACACATCGATGCTGCCGCCGTCGTTGGGGCCGAGCGGCGAATTGCCGTACTCGATCCGGACGCGGTGCACCACTGCCTGGGAGAACAGTACGCCGAGGAACACATGGCCCTGGTCGAGTACGGGCGTGGCGTACACCCCCAGCGATTGGTCGTGGATGTCGAAGTATTCGAATGCCGTATTTTCCACCCGATCCACATCCACGTACACCGCGCCGAAACCCCGCACCACGGCTTTGGTGGTCGTGCCCGGCACATAAAAGCGGATATCGGCGATATTGCTGCCGACCGGAGAGAAGAGTCGTTCGCCGCTGAAAGGCGGAAATATCGGCGTATACGTCGGATTGATGTTCCCAAACGAAGTGGGCGTGGCGGTGGGGTTGTTGCTGTCGGCGCTCACCATCAGGCCGGTGCCAGGTGTGCTGATCACGAGACCGCGGGCGCGGGGGGCGGTGGGGCCGTTGAAGAGGTCAGGTACGTACAGATTGGGCGCGGACTCGGCATCGCTGAGGCCATCCCAGTTGACTTCGCGGAAACCGCTGGTACCTTTTGTGCCGGGCTCGCCACCGTTATCGGGACCGAGCAGGGCTTTGTACTCGTCTATTTTAGCCTGGAGGTTCGTGCTGGCAGTGAGTACTGTGGGTTTAGGGTCGGCCTGGTCTTTTTTGCAGTTGCTTCCAAAAAAAGCGAAGCAGAGGACGGCGAGCGTGATGGGCAGAGCGGGTGTCTTGTTCATAAAGTTCATTTTTGTAGTGAAGAAAGAAATCGGTTTCGGCAGGTCGGGTTTACTGCGACATGTCCATTTGTTTCCTTCACCCCCAAAACCTAACCGTGGGATCGGGCTTTTTTTCCGTACGGGCCGTTAACTTGCGTTTTCAAAGCCCGACCGATCTGTATGAGCAATCTTTCTGCCTCCATTTTCCTCCCCTTCCTTCTTTCTGTCCATTTCCTTGGCTCGCAAACGCCTTGTGATCCGGCCAAGGCAGCGGACATACTGGCTTTTACCCAGGCGTTATTCCGCACGGAACAGTTTGACGACGCGCCCGGGCAGCTGCTTTCCGCCCTGCCTTTACTGGAACATTGTGCCGATGCCGACACGCAAAAGGCGATCCTTTACAAACAGGCCGCGATCTGGCAGATGGCATTGGAACGGTTCGAACAGGCGGACGAAAACCTGCACAAAGCTGGATTGCTGCTGGCCGGACAACCTGGACGCCTCGCCGAAATCCAGCTGCTGGAGGCGCGACTGGCGCTGGCCTTGCGGCACCACGAGCGCTGCAAAACGGCCTTGGATGCAGTATTCAGCACTGCTGCGCGACTGGACGACGCGGTATACGCAGAAGCCTGGATCCTCCGTGCCAAGCGGTTTTACCTCCTGACCAAGCCAGTTCAGGGTATGGCCTGCTTGGACTCGGCCATGGCCTGGTCAGCGTTTGGCAAATCGCTTCCCCTCCAGGCAGAGGCATGGAATACGCAGGTGGAGTTGGATTTTATTTCGGGCGATTTTAAACATGGCCTAGCGGTGGCAGATTCTGCGCTGGCCGTCATCGCCGAAGAGCAGGCAGCATCGATCATGGAAATTCGGTATCGCCTGCTGGAAACTTCCGGACGAATGGCGCGGGGCATTGTCGGCATAAAAGATGGCCACCACCGGCTGCTCCGGGCCAGGCAACTGGCGGAGGCCATGCCGCCCTACATGCGGATGCGTTGGCTGCCGAGCGCGCTCAGCATGTTGATTTACAGTAGTTTCGAGCAAGAAGGTGCAGAAGCATCGGACGCCATCTTCGCGAAACTCGAAAAAATGTTACGGCCCGAACGCCTGAGTCATAAGGCCGCTCAGGCAGAGGCTTATACACAGCGCGCCCGTATGCTTAACACGCTGGGTCAATATGAGCAAGCCATTGCCATTTGCGAGCAATCGAATGCCATTTTAAAAGCCTTGCCCGGGGTTAACAACCAGCGCATTGCTACCAATTTTATGTTTATGGCAGCCAGTCATCGCCTCATAGGTGATTTCGAGTCGTCTATTACGGCCGGTAAAACGGCGCTCGCTTTGCGGAAAAATGAACAGCCCGGTTTTATTGGCTTGGGTTCCATTTACAATGAAATTTTGCAGGCCTATATTTATGATCAGGATACCGCTCACACCAGGGCCACCCTGTTGGAATTTGAGCAGTTACTGGACAATCAAAAAGATAAATCGAATCTTGAAC
>JBKJKS010000190.1:0-5805 GCA_046597295.1 Saprospiraceae bacterium | reverse complement strand
ATGATAAAGAGGAGCGACACAGTGAACTGAAAAACGATCAGTCCCTGGCGTAAATAGCCCCTGCGATTGCCGGCCAGCATGGAGGGCCCTTTCAAAGCCACTGCCGGCTGGTAGGCGGACAGGGTCCAGGCAGGGTAAAGGCCGGCCAGCAAAGTGGTCAAAATGATGATGGCCAGTAAGGAAAGACCAACCGAAGGATGAAAAATGGAAAATTGG
Source organism: Saprospiraceae bacterium (assembly GCA_046597295.1). Lineage (GTDB taxonomy): Bacteria > Bacteroidota > Bacteroidia > Chitinophagales > Saprospiraceae > M3007. The sequence goes on along the minus strand of JBKJKS010000190.1, from coordinate 5,589 downwards.
AAACCATCGGGTATGAACGATTGAAACCGGGATAGTATCCAGGGCGTCACCAGGACGGCTGCCCCACTGGCGGCCACGGTCAGGATCAGCGTCTCACTTACAAATTGCAGGATCAGCCCCCGGCGACTGCTGCCCAGTATTTTGCGCATCCCCACTTCTTTGGCCCGTTGCATCGAGCGGGCAGTCGCCAGATTGATGAAATTAATCATCGCAATGAGCAGGATGAATGCTGCCACGCCGATCAGTCCATAGAGGGTGGGCAGGTGGGCCTTGCGGGAATAATTATCCTGGTAGTCAAAATTGTAGTGCAGATCGGACAAAGGCTGCAGGGTCGGTACGATCATCAAATCCCCCGTTCCATGGTCGGGGCCAAAGTGTCGGTCGGAAAATAAGCGCAACTGATGATCGACCTGCGTAGCGGTGCTGCCCGGATCAAGTTTTACGAATACCTGCGAAGCCGACCAGAAGTCATTCCACTCGTTCAGGTTGAATTCCTGCTTCAACCAGCTGGCATTGATCGTGCTGTGCGAAATAAAATCAGTAAATGTAAAGTCGGTATGCTGGTCCCAGTCTTTCACAATGCCCGTCACCTCCGTACGGATGGAATCGCGGTAAATAACTTCCCTGCCCAGCATGTCACCCGCTGGAATAGCGCCGAAATAAGTGCGGGCCTTCCTTTCGGACAGCACGACCTTATATGGTTCGTTCAGGGCCGTTTTCGCATTTCCGGCCAGCCATTCATACTGGAATATATCGAAGTATTGGGTCTCGGCCAAAATAATTTGCGCCTGGCCGGCGCCTATTTTCCGGCCTGCCAATCGCTTCCCGGAGGATGAGCCATCGGGAATGATCACGTCCGACTCCAGGTTGTGAAAAGACGCTACTGTTTCCAATCCGGTTATTTCCTGCCGGATGGCCAGTGGGGCGGCCCGCGGGACAAAACCCACTGGTCTGAAATCGTCCGTCTTTCCCATCTTGGCTTGTCCGACCACCCGGTAAATTCGCTCCTGGCCGGGGTGAAACCGGTCGTGGCCCAGTTCGAAATTCGTGATCAGGAAAATCGACAGGCAAGCCGTGATGCCCAGACCAAGGCCCAGTAAGTTGATGCAGGTGCTGCCCTTGTTCTTACCAAGGGTACGCAGGGCGGGTTTAAAATAAGTGGAGAACATTATGCGGTTGTTTTAAACGTGCGTGCAGGAACACCAACTCCGGAAAGTGGCGGCGGCGTTATGGGATGGGGGTATGCATGCAATTGCTCAACTAATGCACCACGTTTGCAAATAATTGATTGCTAAATATTTAGAAAAATTATTGCAGCAAAAGTTGTCCGAATCCGAACGACGATGTTCGGATTCGGACAGGTGTACGTCCTGCGTCAGCCGATAATTATCGCTATCTTTCCGCCCAATAAAAGCGTGATTTTATGGAATTATTACCGGCCATCCTGTTATCCGTCTTTGTGGTTCATATGACCCGCAAGACTTTGGAAACAGCCAACTGGGTACCCCAATGGGACAAGATGTTGTCTAAAGTTTGGCTGGGATCAATCGGGTTGCTGGTCATTGGGCAGCTGCCCCCGCTCGACTTCCTGCACGACTGGTATGTCGAACTGATTTATTGGCTGCTGCTCGTCACGGTTTATTTGCTGCGGCAACACCGCGCTGCCCGCCTACTGGCCCTGGCCTTAGTGCCCGCAGGCGCTTTGTATATTATCAATCACATTCTGTATTATACAGCCCCGTCTTTTTTTGAAACGTATAAAGACTACTTTAATACATCGGAGACCTTTGCCGACATCTGGCTGGTTGGATTCGGCATTTATGCATTTTTTCAAAACAACAAGGAACGCCAGCACAAGCAGAAACAGGAAGCTCAGATCAGGTCAGCCGAAGCCAGGAAAGCCGAATTGGAACGGTTAGTCTTCGAACGCACCACGGAATTGACGAGCCAGAAAGAGACACTTGAAAAAGCCCTGGCCGATCTCCAGGCTGCCCAGGCCCAACTCGTGCATGCGGAAAAAATGGCCTCGCTCGGCGAACTCACCGCCGGCATTGCGCATGAGATTCAGAATCCCTTGAATTTTGTCAATAATTTCTCGGAAATCAGCGTGGAATTGGCCCACGAACTCCTCGAGGAGATTGAAAAGCCGGATGCCGATCCGGGAGTAGTCATGGATCTGGTGCGGGACCTGAGCCAGAACCAGGAAAAAATAAACCACCACGGCAAGCGGGCGGCGAGCATTGTGACCGGCATGCTGCAACATGCCCGCACCAGCACGGGCAAGAAAGAACCGGTCGACCTCGCGGCCCTCGCCGATGAGTATTTGCGGCTTAGTTACCATGGTCTGCGAGCCAAGGACAAAAATTTCAATGCGAAAATAGTCACCGATTTTGACCAGGCCATCGGCAAGATCGAGATAGTCCCGCAAGATATGGGCCGGGTGCTCCTCAATCTGGTTAACAATGCCTTTTATGCAGTAAACCTAAAAAAAGATCTGTACCCCAATGGGTACGATCCGACGGTGACGGTTTCCACCAGGCTGGTCAAAGCGGGCCGGGTAGAAATACGCGTTCAGGACAATGGCACCGGTATCCCCGACAACGTGAAAGCCAAAATCTTTCAGCCATTTTTCACGACTAAACCCACCGGTCACGGCACCGGACTGGGCTTGTCGCTGGCCTACGATATAGTGACCAAGGGGCATGGCGGGACTATGGTGGTGGAAAGCGCGGAAGGGGAGGGGACAACGTTTGTGATCCGGCTGCCCGCCCAGAACTGAGGTGAAAATTTATATAATTAATACCGCTCCGGTCTGGAATTGATGGGAATTCCCTATAACATTGCATAGCGCAATAACCCGCGTCTCAGCTGCGGTCAGGGATTAGTAAACCCGAAACATGCCCCGTCTGCAATTTTTTAAACCATTTGTAAACAACACTGCTCCCATCATGGCCATTGACATTCAAACGCCAGGCATTCACCACATTGTCCTGCGCAGCGCCAATCTGGCGCGTTCCAGAGAATTCTATCACACAACCCTGGGTTTTCCCATCGCCCTTGAAGTGCCGGATTTAATCATTTTCGTGGCCGGTGGCACCTTTGTAGGGGTGCGCGGTCCTGCCCCGGAGGAAGGTTCCAAAGTTTTTAACCCTTACAGTGTCGGACTCGACCATATGGCCCTGGGCTGTACCGATGAGGCCGAGCTGCAACGGGTTGCCCAGGCCCTGGCCGATGCCAACATCGAGAATACGGGCGTTAAGTTTGACAGCACGCTCGGCAAAAACTATGTCGCCTTTAAAGATCCTGACCGTATTTCCTGGGAATTCTATATGGTTTAAAGTTCCCAGTTATGGATGAAAACAACAAGCAGGCTTCCCGGCAGACGAAAACCGGCCAGGTAGAGGTGCTGAACCAGGAAGCCTGGGCTGTCCGGGTCAGTGATAGCATCCGGGCCTTGGAATTGAGTAAGGAAGCCGTTCGGCTTTCGACAGCCATACGGTATACAAAAGGGAAAGGATAGAAGTTTTAGCCATGCTCTTTCGCCGCATCTTTCGTCTTGGCCTGGTGCTGGGTTGCCTGCTTTTTGGATATGCCTCCGTTGCGGACGCCCAGACCGATTCGCTTGCGCCAGTTTTGACAGGGGCTTCGCCTGAAAAAAGTTTGTTTGATACCGCAGGTATCCTGCACATTACACTCAGCGGAGCCTTGCGGCCCTTGCTCGCTGACCGACTGGAAAACCAGCCAAAATATCCTTTGTTCCTTTCCTACTTCCAGGACGATAGCAGCAAAATAACCCTGCCGGTGGAAGTAAAAACCCGGGGGCACTTTCGCCGGCTGCAGGGAAACTGCACGTATCCACCGCTGCTGATCCATTTCCCGCAAAACGATGCCCAGCAGGCGTCCATCTTCCGGGAACAGCGCAAGTTGAAACTGGTCATGCCCTGCGCGGAGGATAAATACATCATCCGGGAATGGCTGGTCTACCGACTGTATAACCTGGTCACCCCGAAGAGTTTCCGGGCCCGGCTGGTACGGGTGCAACTCATTGACGACCAGTCCAAAAAGCCCGCCGATCCCTTCTACGGAATACTGCTGGAAGAAGAAAAACAAATGGCGAAAAGAAACCAGATGATGGTGGTGGAACGCCGGCTGCAGCCCAAACAGACGCAGATCGACGCGTTTCTGAATCTGGCCGTGTTCGAATATCTGATTGGGAACACGGACTGGTCCATACAATACCAGCACAACATCAAACTGCTGGCCACCGAAGCTACTCCCGCTCCGATCGCGGTGCCCTATGATTTTGACCACGCCGGAATTGTCAATGCGCCCTATGCCCAGCCGGCAGAGGAATTGCAGCTGCGCTCGGTGCGGGAACGCCGTTACCGGGGTTATTGTATGCCGGACGAGCAGATCTTTGTAAACGTCATTACGCAATACAACCACTTAAAAAGCGACATTTACCGGCTGTATACCGGCTGTGATCTCCTGGATGAAAAGTATGTGAAATCCACCGTGCAGTATTTGGATGAGTTTTATACCACGATCAATAATCCCCCAGCCTGGTCGAAAGCGTTTGCTTATCCCTGCGAGCCGAACGGCACCGGCAACGTGGTAATCAGGGGATTAAAGAAAAATTAAAAAACATGAAAATATTAGTCGTTGACGACGAGCAAGACATCCGGACCTTATTTGAACAACGCTTTCGGCGGGAGATCCGCGCCGGTGCGTTCAGCTTCGCTTTTTGCTACTCGGGCGAGGAAGCCCTGAGCTACTTGCAGGAACATCCTTCGGAGGCTATTCTTATTTTATCCGACATCAATATGCCGGGCATGAGCGGGCTGGAATTGTTAAGCCGTATCCGGGAGAACTCCCCGGCAGCGCCACCATTTATTGTGATGATCACCGCGTACGGCGATCCGGAGAAACAGGCCGAAGCCATGCGTCTCGGCGCCAACGATTTTTTGAATAAACCGCTGGATTTCAGCACGTTGAAACAAAAATTAACCGAAATGCCATGAGCGCTAAATATAAAATACTGGTGGTGGATGATGAAAACGATGTGGCGCAGCTGATCACCCAGAAGTTTCGCCGCAGCATCCGCGAGCAGGAGTACGAATTCGTGTTTGCCCAAAATGGTCTGGATGCTCTGGATAAGCTGCGTCAGCACCAGGATATGGACATGGTGTTCAGTGACATCAATATGCCCGAAATGGACGGGCTGACCCTGCTGGAAAAGATTAATGAGACCAGCCCTTTACTCAAGACCGTCATTATTTCCGCCTACAGCGACATGTCGAACATCCGCGTGGCCATGAACCGGGGTGCCTTCGATTTTATTTGCAAACCACTCGACTTCCAGGATTTCGAACGCACTTTGGTGAAGACTCTGCACACCTGCCAGCAGATCAAGGATACCATCCGGGCAGTGCAGGAAAACAATATCCTGAAAATGTACGTGGACAACAGCGTGCTGCGCTTTATGTGTTGTCAGGAGTTCGAGTCTTCCCTGCTGATCAGTGAAACCGTAGAAGCCACCATTGCCTTTATCGATATCAGCGGCTTTACGGCCATTTCGGAACGGGAACC
>JBKJKS010000574.1:0-3915 GCA_046597295.1 Saprospiraceae bacterium | reverse complement strand
TAGGCAAACGATCGGAAACCAGGTCGGCGAGGTCCAGGATCAGCTTTTTCTGGGTCTCGGTCGGGTGTTCAAAAAATTCCTCGAACTGGTCGAACACGAACACCGGCACCGCCGGCTCGCCGTAGCGCTCGAAACGGCAGGAACGCAGGCATTCCCACATCCCGGCGTCGGCGGCGGCGTCCCGCCCCAGCTGATGGTGCAGCAATGCTTCGTCCAGGAAGGGCTGCAGGGCCGCTTTCACGGCTTCGACCGGCGTGATACCGCCATCCTGGAAACGCACCCGAATCGGCACGAAAGGCTCCAATTCGAGCAATGGAAGTACGCCGGCATTGAGGAGCGAACTTTTGCCAATACCCGATTTGGCGAACATAACCGCCAGATGGAGCACTTTGATCTGCGCGTACAAGCTGCGAATCTCTTCGCTGCGTCCGAAAAAAAGCTCCTGTTCCGTACGCTCGAAAGATCGAATGCCCGGATAACGGGTTTGCAAAATGGTCGCGTTCATAGGTATCTTTTTTTGAAGGCCGCTACCACGCTGCGGTAGGCCTCATCTTCGTTCGTATCGGTTCCCAGTAAGGGACCGTCGCCCGGCGATAAGAACTGCAAATCATGAAAAAAAGAAATTTCGGGCCATAGGCAGGATTTAAGCGCGATGGGCGCTACCTCCGCCAGGCCCTGTTGTTGCCGTTGCTGCATCAGTGGCAATTCCTGATCGAGGATACGGTCGTCGCTCAGGTAGCCGACACTCAATACCGGAATGATGATGCTGGCTTTTTCCAACTGTTCGCGGGCCTGCTGCTCCACATCGCCGGAAGTGACCAGCCCGCGGTGCCAGATTTTCAGTTTGGGGTTGGTGGCGCGCAGGATTTTAAACACGCGCAGCAGGTTGGCCAGCTCGGCGCTGTCGTCGTCGGCATAAGATATGTACACGCTCTCCGTATCGAAGCCCTTGGACAACGTACTGATCTCGCGCGCAAAATCGCCCATCCGCTCGTCCACAAAGTGAAAATTGAACTCGTGGCGCAGAAACGATTTCGTTACTTCGGTGAGGGGGTAGTTGTCGGTCTGCGGGGAAACCGTACGACTCAACTCACTGATTTTAAGCGTCTTGAGCAGCAACCGGAGCTGCCAGTTTTCCAGGTTAAAGCCGAATAGCAAATACGTGTTGCTCGGTGTGAACAGGTCAAATATCTCCTGAGGAATGCGGGAGCTGCCGCCCATGATACTGCGGATGAAGGCCACCTGGTCACTTTCGGTCACCACCAGCGAATTGATGTCCTGCGTGGAGCCGAAGAGGTTGAAGACCAGGGGCTGCATGACGCCGATAGATTCGTTGTTGCGAAACGTCTGTTCACAGCGCTCACTGCCGTGGTTGACTTCGTAGTTATAATTGAACACCAGCGGCTGCTTGCCCACGCTGCGCAGGGCGCGCACGATGAAATCGTCGGGGGTCGTGTTTACAATGACCCGTACGGGCAAGTTGGCCAGCTCCGTATAGATGGCCGGAATGCGATCGCGGGCATTTTCTTCAATATAGAGCTTGGCTAAGTTGCGCAGGTCATCCCGTGACGTTTTTTGTTCGCGCAGACAGAGTTGGGCGACGTAAGCGAGGTTATGGATGGCGTCCTTTTCGTAAGGGATGTTCTGAGCATCGAGGTTGCCGGCAAAGTTTCGGGCCAGGCCTTCCAGCATGGGCACTTCTCTGTCCAATAGTTGTACGGTAGCAATACGCGGTCCGAGCATGAGGACCGTCCGCTTTTCTTTAAAGCTGACGCCCAAGTCCTCCAACAGGCGGGAAGGAGTTGTCATAACATTTGGTGGTTTTGAGATATTACCCCCAAATATATGCCTAAAAAATCTTATAATGGGTGGCGGGGCAAGAATTTTTTCTTTTGGATAAGCGCCCTTACTCCAACACTAAAATGGTGTCTACGTCATCCAGCACTACAGGAAGTTGAATAACCGCCCCAAAAGCATCTTGCTTAAACGGGAGTCTGGTGGTCGTGCCGTATACTGTGACGCTGGTGATTTTGGTGGTGTAACCGGACAGCAGCAGGTGCGCATCTTCGGCCTGGAGGACGTGCAGGAAAATCCGTTTGCCTTTTTGGGTGCTCACCCCCCAGCTCTTTGCCGTCACCGGGCCGCCCCGGGTGCCGTAGATGGTTTCGCCGTATTTGGCCAGCCACTGCCCGATTACCTGGAGCGTGTCCTGGAACTCCGGTTGAATTTTTCCATTGGGCATCGGTCCGACGTTGAGCAAAAAATTGGCGTTGTTGCCGGCGGCTTTGACGAGGTATTTGATCAGGTCTTTACTGGATTTATAGTTTTTATCCTGCAAGTTGAATCCCCAGGAGCCGTTCATGGTTTCGCAGGTTTCCAGGGGCAGCTGGCCGATGACGGATTCCCCGCTGAAGCCGGTGGTGTTTTTGCCCGGCAGGTCTTTTTCAAACATCTGAAAGTCTTCGCCATTTTTGGGCGCCTGGTGGTGGTTGCTGCCGACGAGGCATTGCGGTTGTAGGCGGTGAATCAGGCGGTAAGTTTTTTCCAAACGCCATTCTGCTTCTTTTTTGTCCCACATGCCGTCGAACCAGATGCCGGCGATCTCGCCGTAATTGGTCAGCAGTTCGGTCAGCTGGGCGTCCATAAAATCGAGGTATTGATTGAAATCGCCCTTCGGCGGTCGCTGGGCATCATTCCCCGTAAAGCCGCGTGGGTAATAGTTTTCCTGGTACCAATCCAGTTGGGAGTGATAAAAGAACAGCTTGATGCCTTGTTGCCGGCATTCCTCGGCCAGCAGCTGAAGCGGATCTTTTTTATAGGGCGTCCGGTCGACAATATCCCAGTCGGTCTGTTTGGAATCGAACATCGCAAACCCGTCGTGGTGCTTGCTGGTGATGGTGATGTACTTCATGCCGGCCGCCTTAGCCATGGCCACCCATTCCTTGGCGTCGAAGCCGGTGGGGTTAAAGAGGGCCGGGAGTTTTTGGTAGGTCGCTTTGTCAATTTTCTGGTTGTTCATCACCCACTCGCCGTCGGCCAGGGTGCTGTACACGCCCCAGTGTACGAAGAGGCCGAATTTGGCATCCTGGAACCAGCTGCGCGCGGCCAGGTTTTCGGGCGTGGGCTGATAGGGCTGGGCTTGGGTAGCGGTGCTGAAGAGCAGCGTGCAAAAAAGGAGCAGGGCTTTGAAGTGTGTTGCTTTCATAAGTCGATGTATTCCAGATAATTGCGAAAAATCGAGCGGGGCTGTGGCCTATAAGATGGGTGCGTGAGCGTTCCAAATATGCCAGGGCGGATTTACTTCAACAGCCTGATCTTCAAATTCTTAAAAGCGACAGCATGCCCGTGGTCCTGGAGCAATATGGGGCCTTCGTCATTTAATCCGAAACCCACCCAGTCCTTGTACTTGCTGCGCGCCACCAGGGCGGCGAAAATATTGCTCTTGCGCTCGTATTCGACCACCAGGAAGCCGTTGAGCCAGTGCTGCACCATGTTGTCGGGCCGCACGACAATGCGACCCGATTGCCAGTCGGTAATCTTGCGTTGAAAGCGTTTTTCGAGTTTATAGGCCGGAATGAGATCGTACAGGCTGGCCAGCATGCGGTTGCCGGCAGCGCCCAGCCGGGCGTCGGGATGGCGTTCATCGTCCAGCAGCTGGTATTCCAGGCCGATGGCCGACCCGCCGGCGGCATCCAGTTTTTCATCGACGAAATACTTGACGCCGGAGTTAGCGCCTTCCGTCAGCTGGAAATCGAAGGTTAATTCGAAAAAGCCGTAGCTCTCCGTAGTGACCAGGTCGCCGTAAGCCGTTGATTCGGAGCCTGTTGCGCCCGGCAAAGTGAGCATTCCATTCGAGACCTGCCAGCCCGCCGCGGGCGCGGTTGTTTGGAAGGCGAAGCGCCAGCCGGACAGATC
>JBKJKS010000137.1:0-2635 GCA_046597295.1 Saprospiraceae bacterium | reverse complement strand
GTATCTTTGCCGCTTCGGGCGCCGGAATGTCGCCTGCAACGAGGCTTACACCAGACCAACGATCATGAAAAACATTGCCATCCTTACCGGCGGGGACTCCGCCGAACGCGTCATCTCCCTGAAAAGCGGCCAGGTCGTGCGCGAACACCTGCCAGCCGACCGCTACCGGACGTTCCTGCTCGACATCAACCAGGCCGACTGGCATGACCTCGACTCCGGTACGCCGGTGGACAAAAATGACTTCTCCCTGACGCTGAACGGCGAACGCATCCGCTTCGATGCGGCCTTCGCCGCCCTGCACGGCAGTCCGCTGGAAGACGGCAAATTGCAGGGCTATCTGGAGATGCTCGGCGTGCCCTACACCTGCTGCGACGGCTACGTGAGCGCCCTCACCATGAATAAGCACAATACCAAAATGCAGCTCGCTCCCCACGGCATCCCGATGGCCAAGTCGGCGCTGCTGCGCCGGGGCGAGCCGGTGGCAATGGACCAGCTGCTGGCCATGGGGCTGCCCTTGTTTGTGAAGCCGAACGATCATGGATCGAGCTTCGGCGTGACGAAGGTGAAAACCGCCGGGGCCCTGCTGCCGGCCCTGGAGGAAGCCTGGCAGTACAGCAGCGAAGCGGTGGTGGAAAGTTATTTGCCGGGCCGGGAATTTGCCAACGGCGCGCTGCGGGTGAACGGCGAAGTGGTCGTGCTGCCCATCACGGAAATTATTCCGGAGACGGAATTCTTCGATTTTGCGGCCAAATACGAGGGTAAATCCCAGGAGATCACCCCGGCCGACCTATCGCCGGCATTGACCCAGCAGGCCCAGAATTTGTCGCGTACCCTGTACGAAGTGCTGAAATGCCGGGGCGTTGTCCGCTTCGATTACATCCTCGTCGATCAGACCTTCCACGTGCTGGAGGCCAACACCATCCCGGGTATTTCACCGGCCAGCCTCGTGCCGCAGCAGGCCCGCGCCCACGGCTGGTCGCTGGGGGAGTTCTTCGCGCTACTGGTTGAAGAGACCCTGCGGTAGCCGGCGCCCGCCTCCTGTTTTTTCATTTTTGCCAAAGAAAAAGCCGGCGGCGATTGTCTCCGGCTCTTCTTTTGCATGAACTGCTATCGGGTTTTGAGGCTATGATGAAAGCCGAACGAATGGAGCATTTGACAGCGTCCAGTGGAGATAAAGGCAATGGATTCCGGCAGGTCAAGGCTTATGGCCGGGGAAAGTTTGCGGGACCCTTATTTTGCGCTGCACGCGGCTAAAATGCTGAGCGACGACGTGGCCCGGCCGGTGCAATACGAGCGGGCCAAGTAGGAGGGCGGAATTTATTCCGCCACCTATGCCGAAAGTACCGTACCGGCGGATTTAGCCGCCGAAAATCAATCGTCTGCCGGCGTCGGCGGCTACACCCGCCGGTACATCGCTCATTTCCCGGCAACCGGATCGGGTAACAACTCGTTGTCACTGGGTCGGCCTTCTTCGAAGCAGTTGAGGTTCTCGATGGTGGTGGCCGCGATGTTCTGCAGGGCCGTTTCGGTCAGAAAAGCCTGATGGGCCGTAATGAGCACGTTCTTGAAAGTCATCAAACGGGCGATGTTATCGTCCAGCAGCACTTCGTCGGAGCGGTCTGCGAAGAAAAGGGCTTCTTCTTCCTCGTATACGTCCAGCCCGACGCTGCCGATCCGGCTGTGTTTGAGGGCTTCGATCAGATCCGGCGTGTGGACCAGGCCCCCGCGGCTGGTGTTGATGAGCATGACGCCGGGTTTCATCTGCGCCAGGCGCGCTTTGTTGATCAGGTGCTTCGTCTCCTCCCGCAGGGGCAGGTGCAGGGTGATGATGTCGGCGGTTGGGCAAATCTCTTCCAGGGTGGTGTAGCGCAGGCCGTATTGGGCCACCAGCGCAGCATCGGGCGCCGGGTCATAGGCCAGCAGGTGGCATCCGAAACCATGCAGGATCTTCGCGACGACGGCGCCAATCTGTCCGGTACCGATGATGCCGACCGTTTTACCATTCATGTCAAAACCCACCAGGCCATCGAGCGAAAAATTCGATTCCATGACCCGTTGGTGGGCCCGGATGAACTTCCGGTTCAGCGCCAGCATCATGCCGACCGCGTGCTCGGCCACCGCATAGGGCGAATAGGCGGACACGCGGGCGACCCGCAGCTTATACTGCCAGGCGAGGGGCAGGTCTACGTGGTTGAAACCGGCGGAACGCAGGGCCAGAAATTCAATCCCGATCGCCTGCAAGCGGGTTAAAATGTCGCGTCGGGCGGAGTCGCTGACGAATATGGACACGGCCCGGCAACCGGTGGCCAGCAGGCAGGTGCTTTCGGTCAGGCGGGTGTCCAGGAACAACAGCTCGTGGCGGCCGGCATTGGCGGCGGTGAGGTAGGGCTGCTCGAAACGGTGGGCGCTGAAGACGGCTGTTTTCATGGTGGGTGGGGAAAGCGTGGAATCAGGAGGCTACAAAATTTATTGGCGCATCTTCCTGATCAACTGCTTGCTACTTTTGCGTGCTAAAAATGCAGGGTGTATGGTATACGAACTTGACCTGGTTGGATAAAATATTTGTATATGCTATCATTTTCGGATTTTATATTTTTTCTTTTCCAGTTACTAACGAAAACACTGCTGCCGTAGC
>JBKJKS010000332.1:0-5664 GCA_046597295.1 Saprospiraceae bacterium | reverse complement strand
TTGGGTACTTGTACACCAATAACCGATAACCGATAACCAGTAACCAATAACCACTGCGTCTCCCCTGTCCTGCTATGCAAAATATTGAACCCGACCAACGGGATAATAAAGCCTTGTACCTGCCGCAGCTGGAATCCGATGCATGCGGCACCGGCTTTGTCGCCAACCTGTATGGTCAGCAAAGCCATGCGCTGGTGGAAGATGCCCTGACCATGCTGGCCAACATGCACCACCGCGGTGCTTCCGGCTACGAGGAAAATACGGGCGACGGAGCGGGTATACTGATCCAGCTGCCCCATGTATTTTTGCAAAAGGAAGTCGTCCACCAAGGCTTCCAGCTGCCCGCTCCCGGGGAGTATGGCGCCGGTATGCTCTTTCTGCCGCGCTCCGCAGCGCTACGGGAAGCCTGCCGCCAGTTGTTGAATGATTACGTACACGAACTGGGTTTTGATCTGCTGGGCTACCGCTATGTGCCCACCGACAACAGCGCCCTGGGCGCCACCGCCCGTTCCACCGAGCCGCGTATGGAACAGATATTCGTCCGGCCCCGCGCGACCCTGGATCGCAAAGGCCTGGAACGGCAGTTGTTCCTGCTCCGCAAATTTGCCCACCATAACATCTACCGCATTTTCCCGCAGGCGGCCGACGATTTTTACATCGCCTCGCTGTCGGGCTGCACCATGGTCTATAAAGGCCAGCTGACCGCCACCCAGGTGCGCGAATATTTCCGGGATTTGCAACAACCCGATTTTAAGTCCGCTATCGCGGTCGTCCACTCGCGTTTTTCCACCAACACGGTGCCGAAGTGGAAGCTGGCCCAGCCGTTTCGGTACATTGCCCACAATGGCGAGATCAACACCATCCAGGGCAATGTTCGCTGGTGGGAAGCCCGGGAGCCGCTGCTGCAAAGTGCCTTTTTCAACGGGGAGGAACTGGAAAAACTCAAACCTATTTGCGGGCGCGGCCTCTCCGACAGCGGCGTATTCGACAACGTGCTGGAATTTCTGCACCTCGCCGGCCGCTCCCTGCCGCATAGCCTGATGATGATGATCCCCGAAGCCTGGCAACATGATCCGGCGATGGCCGATTACAAACGGGCCTTCTACGAGTACCACGCCATGCTGATGGAACCCTGGGACGGGCCGGCTTCGATCTGCTTCACCGATGGGGTGGTGGTCGGCGCCCTGCTCGATCGCAACGGGCTGCGTCCGGCGCGCTATTGCCTGCTGGACGATGGCACGTTGATCGTCGCTTCCGAAGCCGGCGCACTGCCGGTCGACGAGGCGAAAGTGCTGCAAAAGGGGCGCTTGCAACCCGGTAAAATGCTGATCGCCGATCTGGACGCCGGCCACATCATCGGCGATGTGGAGGTTAAAGAGCGGATTTGCGCGCGCTTTCCCTACCGCGACTGGCTGGATCAGAACACCTGGGATCTGGCTGACCTGGCCACTTTTTCCGTCAAAACTGCCGTGGAGCCACTAGCTATCACGGCAGAGCCACTGACCCTTTTTCAAAAACAACAGTTGTTCGGTTATACGCGGGAAGACCTGTACACCATTCTACAGCCCATGGCGACCACGGGGGAGGAGCCGGTCGGCAGCATGGGTGCGGATACGCCCATGGCTGCCCTGTCGCAGCAACCGCAGGGCCTGGCCAATTACTTCCAGCAACTCTTCGCACAGGTCACCAACCCGCCCATCGATCCGATCCGGGAACGGGACGTCATGGCCCTGTTCAGTCCGCTGGGCGGCGCCAAAAATCCCCTCGATCTGGATCGGGAGCATCCGCGGAGCATCCGCCTGCATTCTCCGGTCTTGACGACTTCCGAAATAAGCATCCTGAAGCACCTGGACCATCCGCATTTCCGAACCGGCGTATTGGCCACCGTCTTTGCCGCCGATCAGGAAAAAGGCCGTCTTCGGGCCGCACTCGATCACCTCTGCGCCGAAGCGGAACATCTGGTCCGCACCGGACATAACCTGCTGGTGTTCTCCGACCGGATGGTGGAAGAACACCTGGCACCTATCCCCGCGCTGTTGGCCGTTGGGTCCGTCCACCAGCACCTCATGCGGGCAGGATTGCGCCACGCCACGGCGCTGATCGTCGACACCGGCGAGGTGCGGGAAGTGCATCAGCTGGCGGTATTGTTCGGGTATGGCGCCAATGCCGTGCATCCCTACCTGGCGCTTGCGTCAGTGGCGGCGGAAGGACTGGGCACAGCGGCGTACCTGCACAAGGCCTACGACAAGGGTCTGCTGAAAATCATGTCGAAGATGGGGGTTTCTACCCTGCAATCGTACATCGGTGCGCAGCTCTTCGAGGCAGTTGGTTTGGGTGCGGAAGTCATCGAACGCTGCTTTTTGGGCACTGTCTCGCGCTTGGGCGGCTTAGGCTTCGATGACCTGGCCGACGAGGTGCTGGCCTTTCACCGGCTGGCTTTTGTCAAAAACAATGCCGGTGATCTGCCGGATCCACTGCTGCCACACGGTGGATTGTACCAGTGGCAACGCGAAGGAGAAGCCCACCTGTTCAATCCCCAGACTATTCATTTGCTGCAACATGCGGTACGCTCCAACCAATATTCCATTTATCGGAAGTATACACAACTGATCGACAAACAGGACAAACTGCCGCTCACGCTGCGCGGCCTGCTGACCTTCCGCAAAGGCCGGCCCATACCGTTGGACGAGGTGGAACCGGTCGAAAACATCCTCAAAAGGTTTTCGACCGGCGCCATGTCTTTTGGTTCGCTGTCGCACGAAGCCCACTCGACTTTAGCCATTGCCATGAACCGCATCGGGGCCAAAAGCAACTCCGGGGAAGGCGGCGAAGATGAAAGTCGCTACGAACTTTTGCCGAACGGCGATTCCGCCCGCAGTGCCGTCAAGCAGGTGGCCTCGGGCCGCTTTGGGGTGACCAGCTGGTATTTGATCAATGCCGATGAGCTACAGATCAAAATGGCCCAGGGCGCCAAACCCGGCGAAGGGGGCCAGTTGCCCGGCCACAAAGTCGATGACTGGATCGCCAGGGTCCGGCACTCGACACCGGGGGTCGGGTTGATTTCGCCGCCACCGCACCATGACATTTACTCCATCGAGGACCTTGCTCAACTGATCTTTGATCTGAAAAATGCCAGCCCGGCGGCCCGCATCAGCGTAAAACTGGTTTCCAAGGCTGGCGTGGGCATCATCGCCGCCGGTGTCGCCAAAGCCAAATCGGATGTTATCCTCATTTCGGGCAGCGACGGCGGTACGGGCGCTTCCGCACTGGGCAGTATCCGCCACGCCGGACTGCCCTGGGAACTCGGCGTAGCGGAAACCCACCAGACCCTCGTTCGGAACGGGTTGCGTGACCGGGTGGTGCTGCAAACCGACGGACAGATCCGGACGGGCCGCGACCTGGCCATCGCCACTTTGCTGGGGGCCGAGGAATGGGGGGTGGCCACCGCTGCCCTGGTGGCCGAAGGCTGTATTATGATGCGCAAATGCCACCTTAACACCTGCCCGGTGGGGGTAGCCACGCAGGACCCCGAGCTCCGCCGTCACTTCACCGGTCAGCCCGAGCACATCATCAACTTTTTTACTTTTCTGGCCGACGACCTGCGCGCGATCATGGCGGAACTTGGCTTCCGCACGGTGGCCGAAATGGTCGGTTGCGTGGAAATGCTGAAAGTGCGCAGCGATCTGCCGCCTGGGAAAACCCGCCTGCTCGACCTGAGCGCCATCCTGTATAAAGACACCCAACCGCACTTTTCGACGCGGGCCGCGCTGGCCCCCAAAGCCGTAGCCCGCCAGTCGGATGTGCTGCTGGCGGGTGTGCTGGATAAGCAACTGCTGGCGGCGGCCCACGAACAGCTGCACTATGCCCAGTCTTTTCAGGCCAGCAGCCCCATTCGGAACACCGACCGGGCCGTCGGCGCATTTCTTTCCGCGGAGATCAGCCGTCAGTGGCGCAGTGCCGGATTGCCGGACGCTTGCCTGCAATGGCATTTTACCGGGTCCGCCGGACAAAGCTTCGGTGCATTCGGGGCGAAGGGTCTGCAGTTTTTGCTGGAAGGGGAGGCGAACGACTATTTTGGCAAAGGCCTGAGTGGCGCCCGCCTGATCGTCCGGCCCCATCCCCAAGCTACTTTTACGGCGGCGGACAACATCCTGATCGGTAATGTCGCGCTCATGGGGGCCACGTCCGGAGAAGTCTTTTTGAACGGTCAGGCCGGTGAGCGTTTCGCCGTTCGCAACAGTGGCGCCGTGGCGGTGGTGGAAGGGGTGGGGGACCACGGTTGCGAATACATGACCGGTGGACTCGTCCTGGTGCTCGGATCAGTGGGCCGCAATTTTGCCGCCGGTATGACCGGTGGCGTAGCCTTCGCCTACGATCCTGCTGCCGTTTTTAACGGCCAGTGCAATCCGGCCGACGTGGATATCGAACTGCCTAACCAGGTGGAACTGGACCAACTGCAACAACTGATCACCCGGCACCTGGACTACACCGGTAGTCCGCGGGCGGCGGCTATTCTCGAAGACTGGGCCATTCAACAGGCGTTTTTCAAAAAGGTAATGCCCCGGGAATACAAGGTGGTTTTGGCGAAACAAAAGACCAGGACGGTTGAAAAGGCCCGGAACGGGAGCAACGGGAATGGTGCGGCCAAGTCGTGTGTTTTGACAGCGGACCCGCCGAACGCTTCCTCCGCTGACCGGTTAACGACGACCCGGACCCTGGCGGGCTATTAGCAAATTGACCACATTCATCACACTAGCACATTTTTTCAACCATGGCCGATGCAAGGGGTTTTCTGAAATTTCCACGGGGCACCCCGGCTTACCGGCCGGTGCCGGTGCGTCTGGGCGACTTCCGCGACGTAGTGGACGAGGCCGGCTTTCCACTGGAGCAAAGCCTGCAGCAGGCCACCCGCTGTATGGGTTGTGGCGTGCCTTTCTGCCACCAGGGCTGCCCGCTGGGCAACCTCATTCCCGATTTCAACGAAGCCGTGCACCGGCAGGACTGGGAACGGGCCTTCCAGCTGCTGCGTCGCACCAATAATTTTCCGGAATTCACGGGCCGAATCTGCCCGGCGCCCTGCGAAAACACCTGCGTGCTGAGTCTCCATCAAGCACCGGTCGCCATCGAACATATCGAACGGACAATTATCGAGATCGCCTTCGAGCGGGGCTGGGTAACCCCCCGGCTGCCCCGGCAGCGTACCGGCCACCGGGTAGCCATCATCGGCTCCGGTCCGGCTGGTCTGGCTGCCGCCGATCAACTCAATCAGGCCGGACATCAGGTGACCGTATTTGAGAAAGACGCACAACCCGGCGGGCTGCTTCGCTACGGCATCCCGGACTTTAAGCTGGAAAAATGGACCATCGAACGGCGTGTGGCGCTGCTCACCGCCGAGGGCATCGACTTTCAATGCGGGGTGGAGGCGGGTCGCAGCATCGTGGGGGAAGAACTGCTGGCGCGATTTGATGCGGTACTCCTCTGTACCGGCGCGGCGCAGCCCCGCGCGCTGGACATACCCGGCCGGCAGCTGCCGGGTATTCACTACGCCATGGACTACCTCACCCAAAACAACCGCCGGGTAGCAGGCGAACCGCTGGCGGAGCACGAACCTCCCTTGCTGGCGACCGGCAAACACGTCGTGGTCATCGGCGGCGGCGACACCGG
>JBKJKS010000630.1:0-14051 GCA_046597295.1 Saprospiraceae bacterium | reverse complement strand
CCCCCTGCCCAACCGCTACCGGGTCTTCCATGTCTATCCCCTCAATCCTTTCCGGAAGCCGGCCATTTTTGCCCATCAATTTCCGGACGATCCCTTGCTGACCTTCTATACCCACCTGCCTTACCAGCCAAACATTACCCTTCCTGAAATCGAACAGGAAAAACAGGAGGTGCTGGACCATTCCCGGGAGATGATCAAAACGCTGAAGACCAGCGAACGGGCGGATCAGGATGGGTACGTCAGCTACGACAAGTGGCCCTATTTTCCGCATGTGGATGTTACGGCATTTGCCGGTGGCTACTACGATCGGTTTGAAGCGTTGCAGGGCAAAAACCGTACGTTTTACTGCGGGGGCCTGGCCAATTTTGAATTGATGGAACCCATTGCCCGCTACGCCGAATATTTGGTGAAAAGACTTTTTTAAAAGCCAAACTACTATGAACGACAGCAGCATGCATCCCCTGCCGACGACCCGCTACACGCTGGGCGAAAAAATATACGCCGGTGGTCGGTCCAACGTCTATCGAGGCCTGGACCTGGAAACCCATGCAGCAGTACATATCAAAATGCCCCTCGATCAGGCCGATGCCAACGAACAATTGTACCGGAATGACCGGGACATGTCAGCCCTGCTGGACTCGGCCTACGTGCAAAAATGCCTCGACCTGGTGCGCCTGGAGGGTAAACCGGCCCTGGTACTGGAATATTTTGCCGGCATTCCCTTGAAAGCCCAAATCCCCAAGCCGGGTTTTTCTACGGATCTCTTTCTCCGGTATGCCCTGCACATGGCGGCGGGCCTGCGCGATATTCACACGGCTGGTCTCATCCATAAAAATGTCAATAGCCGCATCCTGCTGTTAAGCGCTGACCGTGGCGCCATCAAATTCACCAGCTTTGGCCATGCGACGCGCAACGTGCGCGAGCTCATCCAGGAGCGCGGTGCTGGGTTCCCCGGTGCGTTGGAATACATTGCGCCGGAACAGACCGGCCGTCTGAACCGCTGGGTCACTTCCCGCTCCGATCTCTATGCCCTGGGGGTCACTTTTTATGAAATGCTCTGTGGGCATTTGCCTTTCCGCTACACCGACCCCGGCGAACTGTTGTACGCGCACATCGCTCGTCCGCCGGTCTTTGAGGCCGCTTGCGGAGCGCCGGATTTCCTAAAAAAAGTCGTGCTGAAATTGTTGGCCAAAGACCCCGACCAGCGCTACAAAAGTGCGCAGGGTTTGCTCAACGACCTGGAATCGGCGGAGCAAGCCGGGCCGGAGCAGCATTTCGACCCTGGCCACGCGATTGGCGCCAACGACCCTTCCACGGTACTGACCATCCCGGAAAAATTGTTCGGGCGCGAGGGGGAGATTCGCCAGTTGCAAGCGGCCTTCTACCGCATCAAAGAAAACGCGCTGGAAATGCTGATCGTAAAAGGCTATTCGGGCATTGGCAAAACGGCCTTGCTGTTCGAGTTAGCGCCCCTCGTCGCGGCTGCCAAAGGCTATATGATCTCCGGCAAGTTCGACCAGTTCCAGCGCAATATTCCGTACAGCGCACTGATCGAGGGTTTTGGAAAACTGATTAAACAACTGCTGGCCGAAGGCGCCACATCTATCCACTCCTGGAAACAGCGATTCCTCGAAACCATGGGACCGAACGCCCGCCTGATCGCCGAGGTAATCCCGGAGCTGGAGATCATCACCGGGCCGTTGCCGGAAGTGGAAACGCTGAGCGCCACCGCCGCCCGCAACCGTTTCGTGGCCGTCTTCAGGAATTTCGTCCGCAGCTTCGCCACCCAGGACAGCCCGTTCGTGTTTTTTCTCGACGATTTGCAATGGGCCGATCTGGCCACCTTGCAGCTGCTCCAGGATATGCTGGCCATTATTGAAGCCGACAAAGCGCACCATATTCTGTTGGTCGGCTCGTATCGCGACAATGAGCTGCACGCCACCCATCCCCTGCTGCTGGCCATCGAGAGTTTGAGGTCGAAAGGCCTCGACATTCAGGAAATTAAGCTGGAAAACCTGCAATTCGAGCACATCAATCAATTGGTGGCGGAAACGCTGGAACTGCCGCCGGAAAAGACCCGGTCGCTCAGCGAGCTGGTCCACCAAAAAACCAGCGGCAATCCTTTTTTCATCAACCAATTTCTAAATAATCTCTGCGACGAAGGCTTGCTGCGCTACCAGAACAACCAGGGCTGGCAATGGAATATTGAAAAAATAACGGCCAAAAATTACACGGATAACGTGGTGGAATTTGTGGCCGAAAAAATCCGCCGACTGGACGAGGAACAGCAACGAATACTCCAGGTAGCCGCCTGCATCGGCAATGTTTTCGACCCGCAATTGGTCGGCGAGGTGGCCGAATTGCCGCAGGATCAAGTTCAGCAACGATTGGCCTCGCTGGTCAATGAAGGATTGTTGTCGGTTTTGTACCAGGCCACCGGACTTTTATACCATTTTCTGCACGACCGTATTCAGGATGCCGCGTTGTCGTCACTGCATCCCCAAATGCTCCAGGGCCTGCAATACCGTCTGGGAATGACTTTCGCCAACCGGGTCAAAGCCGGCGACGAAGAGAAGATTTTCGATCTGGTCAACTGCCTCAACGCCGCCATTGCCTTGCTGTCGGTGGAAGAACGGGAGCAATTGGCCGCCTGGAATTACCTGGCCGCATCGAAGGCTAAACGCGCCAATGCGTACACTGCCGCCTCGGCTTACCTCCAGACGGCCCTGTCGATATTGCCGGCTGAAAAGTGGCAAACCCATTATCGCCTGACCTGTGACGCCTGTTCCCTGGCTACGGAATGCGCCTACCTGACCGGCGACTACACCCAAATGGAGGACTTTGCCCGGGAAACCCTGGACCATGCCCATGAAGTGCTGGAGAAAACGTTTGTTTATGAAATCCTGATCCAGAGCTATGGCGCCCGCTACAAATGGAAAGATGCCCTGGATACCGCCCGTAAAGCCCTCCGGCTCCTGCAGATTCGCATGCCCGACCAACCTTCCCAAGTCCAGGTCATGACCCAATTGATGCAGACCATGTTGGTGGTCGGGAGACGACAACCGGAACAACTGGAGCAACTGCCGGAGATGAGCGATCCGTCCAAACTGGCGGCCATGCGCATCCTGCTCAGCTCGATCTCTTCCGCTTACCTGGCTGACCCTAACTTATTTCCCATCATCACTTTTATGATGGTCCGGTTGTCGGTGCAGCATGGCAAATCGAAGTATGCGCCCTATACGTGTGCCACTTACGGGGTTATTTTTATCAGCGCACTGAATCAGATTGACCGGGGGTATAAATTTGTGGAATTGGGCATTCGCCAGCTCGATCGATCGGAAAGCCGGGACATTTTGTCCAAGACCCTCTTTGTCTGGTACGGCTTTGCCAAACATTGGAAACATCCGATCCACGACTACCTGGACGATTTCGTCAAGGCCTACAAGTATGGCCTGGAAAGCGGCGATATCGAATATGCCCTTTGGAACATGAGCAAGCACCTGACGTATTCGTATTTGTCCGGGGTGCCTATTGCCAGGTTTTCGGAAAAGATGGGCGGTTTTCTCCAATCTACCAAAAACATGCAGCAGGTCAACGCGCTGGTGGATATTTGGCACACCCAGGCCAACATCGTCAGCGGCCAGGATGACGGAGGCAATAACCCGGTAGCCCCCCATTACCACGACCGTTTCGAACAGAATTTGCTCGAAACCAGGTATTTTACCGCCCTCGGCGAGCACTATTTGAGCAAATCCATGCTGTTCTTTTACGCCGGACAATACTTGCAGGCTTTGACCTGGGTGCGCAAAGCATCGCGATTTGAAGAGAATTTGATCGGCACGTATTACCTGGCTATTTTGGTCCACTACCACGGCCTGGCCTTGGTCAAAGCGGCCATCCAGGAGAACAATCTGACGCCCTATCGGCGGGAGATTAAAAAAGTACTGGGCCGGTTGAAGGACTGGGCCAAGCACAGCCCCGGTTCGCATGGACAGCGCTACGCGATGGTGCTGGGCGGCTATCTGCAGGCAAAAGGCGACCTGAGCGGGGCGATGACCGCCTACCAAAAGGCCATTGAAAGCAGTCGAAAATATTATTTCCACAACGATGAAGCTATCTCCTGCCACCTGGCTGCCGATTGCCTGAAAGCCGCCGGCATACAGGATGCTGCCGATACCTATTTCCGCATGGCCCATGCGGCTTACCAGAAATGGGGGGCGGTGGTGCTGGCGAACCAGCTGGCCCAAGCCGAACCGGGCATCACCTTGCCGGCAACGAGCAGACCCGAAGGATACGAATTGGGTCAATCCTCAGAAACCCTGGATCTCAACACCATTCTCAAATCGAGTCAGGCCATTTCCGGGGAAATCGAGCAGGAACGCTTGTTTGCCAAACTCATCGAAATCCTGGTGCAAAATGCCGGCGCCGAAAAAGTGAACCTGCTGCTGGAGCGCCCCGGAGGGCTCACGCTGGTCGCCAGCCGAAGCCCGCATACCGCTTACGAAGTGCAGGTCAACAATCTGCCCCTCGCGCAGTACACCGACCTGCCCCAAATGGTCGTGGAGTACGTGATCCGTACCCGCGAAGCTGTGGTGCTGCACGATGCCCGCAGCGATGAACGTTTCCTCAAGGATGCCTACATCGCTCGTGTACTGCCCGTTTCGGTGCTGTGTTTTCCGCTGATTAACAAAGGGAAAATGACCGGCATCATTTATATGGAGAATAACCTGACCAAAGGCGTGTTTACGGCCGAGCGTTTGAAGGTACTGCAGCTGCTCAGTTCACAGATCATCGTGTCGGAAGAAAACGCACGCCTGTATCAGGAAGTCCGGGAACTCAACCGCTCCTACGAACGATTTGTGCCCAAAGAGTTTCTGGAATTCCTGAACAAGGAAAGCATTCTGCAAATCGCCTCCGGCGATTCGGTAGAGCAGGACCTGACCGTCATGTTCTCCGATATTCGAAATTTCACGGCTATCTCCGAACACATCGCCGCCAGCGATACTTTCCGCTTTCTCAACGAATATCTGAAAACGGTGGCCGCTCAAATCGGTGCCCACCACGGCATCATTGACAAATACCTGGGCGACGGCATCCTGGCTTTGTTCCCCGGCCACGCGGACGATGCCCTGCAAGCCTCGGTAGACATGCGTCGGCTGATCAACCGGCTGAACCAGACCAATGCCTGGTCCACGCCCATCAGCCTCCGCAGCGGCTTTGGCATCCATACCGGCAGGGTGATGCTGGGCACACTGGGCCTGGATGAACGGTTGAGCACCACGGTCGTCGGCGGCACAGTCAACCTGGCCGCACGGCTGGAGGCAGCCACCAAACTGTACGGACTGGATACCCTGGTCTCCGAGGAGACCGTCAGCCAACTGGTCTATCCCGGCCGTTTTCACCTTCGCCGCATTGACCGATTGCAAGTAAAAGGGCTGACCATTCCCGTGACCATCTATGAAGAGTTCAGCCATGAGGAAGAAGCCGTGGTGCTGGCCAAAGAAGCGACCAAGCCAATATTGTACGCCGGGATGGAAGCCTTTAATGCCGGCGAATTCGGTGCGGCCAAAAAAGCGTTCCTGGAGTGCCTGCAGCGCTACGACCGGGATTCCGTGGCCGAATTGCACTTGGAACGCTGCCAAAAAGCCTTGCAAAACAAAACATTCGTCACCAGCCCCGCTTCGTGGAGCGACTGGCTGGAAAACTGATCTGATCCTTATGTCAACACCTCGTGATTCCGGCTCGCAACACCCTTTCGGGCCGACCGACAACGTCTATTTGCAGGGAAATTTTGCGCCTTTGCTGACCGAAGAAAACTATCCCGATCTGGTCGTAAAAGGCCAGATTCCACCGGAACTGAATGGTCGTATGCTGGCCCGGGTGGGGCCGAACCCCGCCTATAAACCCGTGGATATGAAGTATTACCACTGGTTTGACGGAGATGGCATGATGAACGCGTTCCGGTTCAGCGACGGCAAAGTGTCGTACACTAACCGTTTTGTGGGGACCTTCAAACATGAAACGGAAAAAAAATTCGGCAGGGCGCTGTTCGGCGGTCTCCGCTCGACTGCCAAAACAAAGCTGTGTGGTTGGCACCAGCTGCATTTTGGTTGGTTCAACCTCTTGTACCTGGGGCTGCGCCGCCTGTTTGGCTATGGACCGACGCAGGCGCAATATGAGCTGATCGATCCGACGCTGAATTGCGCCAATACCAACATCGTCGCCCACGCAGACCGCTTGCTGGCCCTGGATGAAGCCGGCAAGCCTTACCAGGTGGACCCCGTCAGCCTAAGCACCTTCGGCCTGTTCGATTTCGATGGACAGCTCGAAAGTGCCTGTGTGGCGCATCCGCTGGAAGACCCGGTCACCGGAGATTTTTACACCATCGGCTACGGGCCTTTCCCGCCTTATGCGCACTATTATGTGTTTGATAAAGCGGGGAAACGCCTCCACTATACGACGCTGGACCTGGCTTATCCGGCCATGATGCACAGCTTTTGCCTGACCCGGCAATACGTTATTTTCTTCCATTTGCCCGCGGTTTTTGACCGCAATTACCTGGGTACGCAGGAGCCGATACGCTGGGAACCGCAGCGGGGAGCCAGGATTGGGATCATGCCCAGGTTCGCGCAGGGGACCGCCGTGAAATGGTTCGATTTGCCCAAACCGGTCTGGCTTTTTCATACGCTGAACGCTTACGAAGCGGGTGACCGCATTGTGATATTCCCGGCCACCTTTCCGCGACTGCCCCTGATGGATCTGGGTACGGTCAATCCCAGCCCGCCCTTCACCGAAGAACCGGCCTCGCGCCTCGTCCGCTGGGAACTGGACCTGCCCACGGGCGCCTTTTCGGAAACCGAGATCAATCCGCATAACGCGGAGTTTCCGAGCATGGACGGCCGGTTTCTGACCCAGCCCCAGCGGCATGGTTATTCCTCGGCCCTGCTGAATGACGTCCAGCGTTTTGGCCTGTGGAATACCGTTTGCCACTATGATTTCACCACCGGTGGGGAAGATTTCTACACCTTGCCGCCGGAGCAGTACGTCGGCGAGCCGGTCTTTACGCCAAAAACGCCGCAGTCACCGGAAGGAGAAGGCTATCTACTGGCCATTGCCTGGGACCGGCAGACCGACCACAGCCGCCTGCTGATTTTCGATGCCATGGCCGTCCAGGCCGGGCCCATCGCCGAAGCCCTCGTGCCGCGCCGCATCGAATATGACTTTCATGGCAATGTCGTCTTGCTGTAGCCGTGTGCTTGCAGGTAGTTCCAGGTGGTCGCATAGCCCTGCTCGAAGAGGGCTTTTTTTTGGGGATGGGTAATGCCGAAGTCGGTGCTTTTGATGCCGAGGGTACTGATGAGTATCGACTCCTTAATCAAATGGGCATCATGTTCCAGTAGGTTGAATTGCTGGAGATTATTGATATGCAGGTATTGCCGGAAAAAAGGGAATAAGCCATGGATGCTGACCCGGTCTTCGGGCGGGGCCTGGAAAGCAAAACCCAGCGTATGAGCCAATTCGTGGTCCCGGTCAAAAATTTCCAGGGGGTAGTTGAGCAAAGTGCCGCCATCCACGTACAGATCGCCGCCAAAATCAACGGCGGCAAAAAAGAAGGGAATGGAGAGGCTCATCCGAACGGCCAGGGCCACCTCCACGTCGGGCGTGTTGGCCGCGCTGAAGATCTGGGTCGTTCCGAAGTTCAGATTCGTGCTCAGTACGCGCAGGTCGCGGTATCCGTTTTGGATCAGCCAGGCGAATGTAGCATGGCGGTTGCCGCTGTACTTTTCGCACCAGTCGTAGAGGGTATCGAGCGCTACCTGGCCTTTGTACCAGCCGTACCGCCGGAAAAGCCGGAAAGGGCCAAGATATCCGCCATCGCGCAGGGCATTGAAATCGAAATGCATGGTCAGGTCGGCGGCTTCTTGGGCCGACAGGCGCAGGGCCACCATCAAGGCAGTGATCGCGCCCGCGCTGGTGCCGGCCACTGACCGGACGTCCTGATAAATCCCGGCCTCATCAAGCGCCTTCAGCGCGCCCATGTAGGCAGTTCCCAAGACGCCTCCGCCTTCAAACGCCAGGTTTTTAATCGGATGTTGCTGCATATTTTCAATTGATTAGATAGCTGCCAAATGTATGATTCCTATTACATTCACCGCGTTTTCACACCCAATCTTTTCATTTCAAAAACATAGAAACGATGAAGACTATTTTGCCCTTTTTCCGATCCACCCCGCTGCTGCTGGCCTTAGGCCTGCTGGTTTTTTCCACCAGCCCGCTGTTCCAATCCTGCGCGGCCGCCCCCGATCCGGTGGGTCTGCAAAATGCCACCAATCTCAGCACCCGGCTGACCACCTTGATGGGTAAAGCCACCGAGGCTTTCAGCAAACACAGCGATGAAATAAAAGCGGTGGGCGCTGATCTGCTCAAAGCGGAGGAGCACGCTGCCGCCCAAAAAAAGAATACAGAAGTCGCCAGCGCCTGGAAAATACTGCGTACCGAGCAAGTGGAACCATTTTTGCTGCGCTGGAAAGAGGGGAAACTGGACAAGGATTTTGTCAAAGAAGCGACTGCCCAGGTCCAGAAAAGCCTCGACGCCATCAAAAAAGCCGAACAAGGCAAAGGCAAATGAATATCATGCTCACCCTTTCATTTACCCATTAAAACGCAGTACCATGCCTGACAATAAAAAAGGTATTCAAGATGCTCTGGACGGTCTCGATGACCAGGTGGTCTCCATGGTTGGCGATTTCGTAAAACGCCGTAAGGCACACTACGAGCAAGCGGCCAAGCGCCTGCACCAGGATCTGAAGAAAGATACCCGGCGCTACGCCGAAATGCTAGCCGACAAGAAAATATCGAAGGAGGATTTTGAATTTCTGCTCCGGGGCCGGGCCGCGCAAATCAAAATCGAACTGCTGGCGGAAATGTCGATGTCCAAAGCGAAATTTGAGGACATTGCGCTGGCCGTGCTGAAAATTACGATCAAGACGGTATTCGCCATTATTTGATACCTGGTAACTACCAATGACGGATAAAACTGCCCGGCGTTTAGCGCGCCGGGCAGTTTGGTTTTTAGGCGACTACAGGGAAGCGCGGTCTGCTCCGCAATCGCCCGTTTTGACGTAGAATCCCTATCTTCGCCCGGTTTTGCAAGGGGGTGCGGAGGAAGTCCTGCCCACAGTTGCATTGCTCACATTGGCCACATCAGCATATTAGCAAAAAAATGTACGATAGCAATCCTACGCTGGAAGGCGTCAAAACCATCGAGGAAGCCCGGCAGGGGCAGGTGCTGTTCCAGGAACACCTGGCCGGCCCAGCCATGCCCGGTGGCCGGAAATTCTATATCGAAAGTTACGGCTGTCAGATGAATTTCAGCGATTCGGAGATCGTCGCCTCCATCCTCGGCGAGGCAGGCTTCAGCGCCACGCGCGATCTGGAAGAAAGCGACCTGATCCTGATCAACACCTGTTCTATCCGGGAAAAAGCCGAGGAGACCGTGCGCAAGCGGCTGCGGGTATTCGAGATCATTAAAAAGAAGCGACCCGGCACGCTGGTGGGTGTACTGGGCTGTATGGCCGAACGGCTGAAAAAGCAGTTCCTGGAGGAAGAAAAACTCGTGGATCTGGTGGTCGGCCCGGATGCTTACCGCGACCTGCCGAACCTGATCGGCGGCGCGGAAGAGGGCCAGCGCATGGTGAACGTGCTGCTCAGCCGCGAAGAGACGTATGCCGACATCAACCCGGTGCGCCTGGAATCGAACGGTATTACCGCTTACATCAGCATTATGCGCGGCTGTGACAACATGTGCTCGTTCTGCGTGGTGCCATTTACCCGCGGCCGCGAACGCTCGCGCGACCCGTTCAGCATCGTGGCGGAAGCGACGGCCTTGTTTGAAAACGGTTACCGGGAGGTGACCCTGCTGGGCCAGAACGTGGATTCGTATAAATGGACCAATCCGGAGACCGGAGAACGCGCAACCTTCGCCAACCTCCTGGAAATGACCGCCCTGATCCATCCCGATCTGCGGGTGCGTTTCAGCACCAGCCATCCCAAAGACATGCACGACGAAGTGCTGCACGTCATGGCCCGTTACGACAATATCTGCAAATACATCCACCTGCCGGTGCAATCGGGCAACAGCCGGGTGCTGGAGTTAATGAACCGCACTTACGACCGGCCCTGGTACGAACAGCGGATCGAAGCCATCCGGCGCATCCTGCCCACCGCCGCCGTCAGCAGCGATATCATCACCGGTTTCTGCTCGGAGACCGAAGCGGAACACCAGGACACGCTGAGCATGGTCGAATGGGCGGATTTCTCCATGTCGTTCATGTTTTTCTATTCCGAACGGCCGGGTACGCTGGCCGCCCGCAAATACGCCGACGATGTGCCCGAAGCGGTGAAGCGCCGCCGGCTGCAGGAAATTATCCAGCTGCAGAAAGCGGTATCGCTGCGCCATAATCAGCGCGATATCGGCCAGACCTTCCGGGTGCTGATCGAGGGCAACTCCCGTAAGTCCGACCGGGATTTCTGCGGGCGGAATACGCAGAACAAGATGCTGGTGTTTCCGAAGAAAGACGGACTGCAACCGGGCGACTACGCCTGGGTGCGGGTGCGGGAGGTGAGTAGCGCGACGTTGCTGGGGGATTTGGTTTGAAATCTTTCAAATTTATAAATAATGAATGATATACTTGTTTTACAGGAGCGAGTCAAAAATTCAATTTTAGTAGGTGAAAGTGATTTTAGAGAATTTAAATCGGCTTGGGAAGGCAAGCCCGGCAGCAAGAAGCCTATTGGCGTTATTAAACATTTAAGCCAATATATCGCAGAGGCCTTGGTCGCTTTTGCCAATTCTGATGGAGGCGAGCTGATTATCGGGATTGAAGATGATGGTACTATTTCAGGTGTACCTCACGATGAGGAAGACATCCAAGCCATGTTAAATGCTCCATCTTCTCATGTTTTTATAAATCAGCAATTACCGCTGATTTATAACCTTAAAATGGAGATTGCTGGTCAGACAGTGCTTTTTTTTCAAGTTGATAAGGGTTCATCGGAAGTGTATCAACTTCGTGATGGGCGAGTAATGATCCGTAAGGATAAAAGAACGGTCCCGGGCAGTTCAACCCGGTTACAGTTTGAGCGGCAAGAAGTACGTTCCAGGGAATATGACCGCCAGTTTGTGGATGGTGCTGCCATCAATGACTTGGATATATTACAAGTTCAAAGCCTGGCTGATCGATATATCAAGGATCTAACTCCGGAAAAATTTTTGCAGCAAATGGGGCTTGCCGAATATTCAGTCAGTGGATTGAAATTACGAAATGCTGCACTATTGCTGTTTGCCAAGGATATACAAAGATGGCACCCCCGAAGCCAAGTGCGTTATCTCAAAGTGTCCGGCACCACATTGCTTTCCGGCGATCAATACAATGTTATTAGTGATGAATTTGTACAAGGTAATATTTTTGAGCTGCTGGTTAGAGGATGGGCAGGTTTAAGGCCATATCTGGCCTACAAAACCGAGTTTGGGCCAGATGCAAAATTTGAACAGCGATATATATACCCCGAAGAAGCTTGCCGCGAAGCTCTTTTAAATGCAATAGCTCATCGTGATTACAGTAGCCATAATGGAATTGAAGTGCTGATCTTTGACGACAGATTGGAAATTAAAAGCCCAGGCGCACTACTTTCCACTTTAACGGTAGATGATCTCTATGCGCTTGAAAACCGCCATGAATCAAGAAACGTAAAAATAACCTATGTTTTAAAAGTAACAGAATTTATGCGAGAAATTGGGGAAGGCATGAAGCGGATATTCCAGTTAATGGAAAAAAGTGACCGACAAAGACCACGGCTATATTCCAATACAAACTGGTTTACAGTGTCTCTTTTCAATATTTCTATCTTCTCGCATAAACAGGAAAATTTTTTAGAAGGATTTAAATATTTCAATTTAACAGAAAACCAACAGAAAATTGTACTGTTGGGCATCGACGGAGTGGAAATTGCTCCTGAAGATATATTTAGAGCGATGAACACCTCAGATCGGGACACCTATGACCGTGAAGTAACGGGGTTGAGAAAAATGGGGTTGCTGAACGAAATCAGAACGAATCCAAAAGCAGCTAAAATTTCAGAAATAACGGGCATTCCCAAGAAAAAAATTGCGCGGTTTAAGGTTATTAAACCCAAGTAGCCTAAATTTAATTTTGGCCCATATCGTAGTTTCGTCGCCATGAAACGTTCAACTACATAAACTTGAAAGACCTGAAGCGGCCAGGCAATTTCTACTCCCGTTTCCAGAAAGAGTCAAGCCTCTTAATTCTTCCAGGTCAGGCGTACCAGGAAAAATCCGTGATACTCTCGTGATAACTATGCCGCATTTTTACCCTGAAATTGACCTGCCCTCCATCAATCAAAAATTCAAAAAACGATGCATATTCTTGTGGTGGAAGATAATCCGAACATTGCCGAACTCATTGCCATTCATTTGCGCGATCTACCTGCCCAGGTCACCATCATACACCAGGGCTGGAAAGGACTCGATGAAGCCATGAGCGGAAAATACGATTTTCTGGTCCTGGATCTTATGTTGCCCGGCCTGGGCGGTATGGAAATTTGCCGGCAACTGCGCCAACACAAACAGCCGCTACCAGTGCTGATGCTGACGGCTAAGTCGGAAGAACAGGATAAAATCGCGGGCCTGGAAATGGGCGCGGACGATTACCTGACTAAACCTTTTGGTCCCGGCGAATTGCTGGCCAGGGTAAAAACCATACTCCGGCGCACCCAGCGCGAAAGCAGGCAGCTGGAAAAGCAACTCCAACGCATCAAACGTGGCGATTTGTGCATTGATTTGGAGATGAAAACCGTTACCAAAGGCGCCAAGTCTATCGAATTAACCGCAAGAGAATTTGATCTGTTAAAATTATTCATGCAAAATCCCGGGCGCAGCTATACGCGGCTGGAGATTCTCGACGAGATTTGGGGCGAACAATTCGGAGGCCTGGAACATACCGTCAATGCGCACATCAATCGCCTGCGGGCGAAAATCGAAGAAGACCTGCACCATCCCAGCTATATTCTGACCGCTTGGGGCGTGGGGTATAAATTTACGGAAGCACTGTAAATGGTAAAATATAAATGGGTCGTAGGTAGAACGGGCGAAGCCGGATTGGAATATTCGGCAAAATCCCGCTTGCGCTGGGTTATGACGACCGTTCTGGTAGCATTCGCGTTGCTGATTGCCTATTTCCTGATCGGCAATTATTTTAGCGCATTGGCCAAGGCGGAAAAAGCCAGTTTGCTGCGGCTGGCCGGTATCGCCAACACGCTTTCTCTGCAAATTGACGGCGACGCCCACCAGCGCCTGATGGCCAGACACCCCGGGCAAGACGCCATCTCCACCCACCAGCAAGATGATCTCTATGCTGCGATGCACCAAGTGCTGCGGCGAAACTACGTAGCCAACATGCTCAAAACGCCCATCTATACCATTGTGCTGGATAGCAACAATACCTGTTTTTTTGCCGTCACCTCCGCTGAAAAGCCTTATTTCAGGCATCCTTACCACTCGGCGCCCGCGCTGCTGATCGAAAAACACGCCGAGGGGGCGATGATTCCCCGCTACGAAGACGAATTTGGCACCTGGCTGTCGGCATTCGCTGCGGTGCGAAACAGCCAAGGAGAACC
Source organism: Saprospiraceae bacterium (assembly GCA_046597295.1). GTDB lineage: Bacteria > Bacteroidota > Bacteroidia > Chitinophagales > Saprospiraceae > M3007. The sequence goes on along the minus strand of JBKJKS010000630.1, from coordinate 356 downwards.
GGTCGCCCTGGTACAGGTAGATCAAAATTTTGGGGAGTTTAGGGAAGAGGCCGATGCCAGTATGCTCCGCAATCTGCTCGTCAGTGTGTTGGTGAGCATTTTCTTTTTAGCCTTGCTGGTGCGGATTTTACAACCGATTTTGCAAAAAGAAACCCTGGACAAAGCCGCCCTGGAAGCGGCCAATATCGAAAACAAAAGCATTAACGAAAGACTCCAGGCCAGCCTGGAGCAGGTGACGGCACTCGAGACCTTTCGCACGGAAATGATCGCCAATCTTTCGCACGATCTGCGGACACCGATGGCGAGCATACTCGGTTATCTGGAAACGGTACTCCTGAAAAAAGAGCAGCTTTCCA
>JBKJKS010000537.1:0-5591 GCA_046597295.1 Saprospiraceae bacterium | reverse complement strand
GCTCCTCCGCCGCAGCCGGATATTACCGGTAATAATGCGGTTTGTGCGGGCACGACCGGCAGTTATTCCATTGCGCCCATCAACGGGGTAAGCGGATATACCTGGACGGTGCCACCCGGCGGCACCATTGTGACCGGTCAGAACAGTCCTTCCCTGAACGTATTCTGGACGTCGACGCCCGGGGGCAATGTCTGCGTCTCGGCCACCAGTGCCTGTGGGTCCGGTCCGCAAGATTGTTTTCCGGTGGTGGTGACGCCGCAGCCGGTGGCCAACGCCGGCGCCGACGGCACGGTTTGCGGCACCTCTTTCAATTTGCAGGCCACCCCCAGCGTGGCGGGCAGCAGTGGGGTCTGGACAACCGTACCCGGTGCCGGCACGGCTACTTTTGCCAATGCCAACAGCGCCGCCACCGTCGTGACCATCAATCAAAACGGCACTTACATGTTCATTTGGCAGGAACAAAGCGGCACCTGCACCAGTAACGACTCATCGACCGTGGTGTTCCAGGCCAGCCCCACTGCCGGCCAGATCAACCACGGCTGCGACGGTAGTAACCAGAACTATACAGTTTCCTTTCCGATCACCGGCGGCACCGCCCCCTATACGGTGGCGGGCGGATCGGTAATCGGTGGCGTATTTACTTCCAATCCTGTACCCAGCGGCCAGCCCTACTCTTTTCAGGTAACCGATGCCAATGGTTGTACATCGTCCACCCTGACCGGAAATTTTAACTGCGCCTGTGCGACCGATGCCGGCATGATGAGTCTCGAACCGCTGGACGCCTGCGCGGGCAGCAGCATTATGGCACAGCATCTGGGCGGTCAGAACCTGGATGCCAATGACGTCGGGGCCTACATATTGCATACCAACAGCGGCCCGACTCTCGGCACTGCTTTTGGCCAAAACGCAACGGGTGTTTTTACCTTCCAAAGTGGAATGGCTTATGAAACAACGTATTACGTGTCTTTTGTGGTCGGTAATACCCTGAACGGAATGCCCGATCCCAACGATCCCTGCTTTTCGGTGACCCAGGGACAGCCCGTCGTTTGGCACCAGAACCCGGTGGCCAATGCTGGCCCCGATACCGACACCTGCGGCCTGACCATTGCCCTGAACGCCAATGCCGGAACGGGCGCGGGTACCTGGACGGTGGTCGGCAACCCTGCTGGCCTTACCCTGACATTGGGCGATCCGCAGAATCCCGCTACGACCGCGAGTGCCAGTTATTTTGGGACCTATTCGGTGGCCTGGACTATGGACAACCTGGGTTGCACCGATGTGGATACCGTGCAGTTAGTTTTTAGCGGTTTGCCAACGACCGGGCCGGTTGCGACCAACTGCGATCCGACCAATCAAAACTATACCGTGACCTTTCCGCTCAGCGGGGGCACGGGCCCTTACACGGTAAATGGCATGCCAGTGGCGGGTATGACCTTTATGTCTGCCCCTATCGTCAGTGGAACGACGTACAGCTTCACCCTCAATAATGCCAGCGGCTGCTCTGCTCCTGCGGTGACCGGTTCTTTTCTGTGCAATTGCGGCACCCAGGCCGGCACCATGGAGATACAGCCCCTGTCCACCTGCGAGGGTGGCAGCGTGACGGCCATCCATCTGGGCGGCGAAACCCTGGATGGGGATGATGTCACGGCCTACGTGCTGCATACCGGCAATGGTAATGCACTGGGCACCGTGCTGGATCAAAATACCACGGGCGTATTCAACTTTCAAACCGGTTTGAATTACGGGGTAACCTACTTTATATCGTTCGTGGTGGGTAATAACCTGAATGGCCAACCGGATCCGAACGATCCCTGTCTGGCGGTTGCGCCCGGGCAACCCGTCACCTTTTTCCAGAATCCGGTGGCCAATGCCGGGCAGGACGCCGATACCTGCGGCCTGGGCCTGAGCCTGAGCGGCAGCAGCGGCCCGGGACAATGGACCGTCAGTAGCGCTCCGAATGGCGCTACCCTTATTTTTGCTGACCAACAGGATGCGCAGTCGGTAGTCACCGCATCGGCCAACGGCGCGTACTCGCTCAACTGGACCGTCACGGCCAATGGCTGCGTCAGCGTCGATCAAGTAGATCTGCAATTCTATGCTTCCCCATCGCTGGTAGATCTGCTGCGCACCTGCGACGCTGCTAATGAAAACTTCATCGTCACCCTCACGCTGACCGGGGGCGCCACCCCTTATACCGTGAATGGAAACCCGGTAACCGGCAGTAGCTACAGCTCGCTGCCTTTGCCGAACGGACAAAGCTACGCCTTCAGCATCAGCGACGCCAATGGCTGCTCTGCACCCGATGTGAACGGGGCCTATAGTTGCAACTGCGCTACCGATGCCGGAACGATGGCTGCGCCGGCACTGAGCGCTTGTGAGGGTCAAACCATCCCGGTGACGGCCAACAACGATCAGCTGCTGGATGGCAATGATGTGACGACCTACGTGTTGCACGACGGCGCCGGCCCGGCGCTCGGTAACGTGCTCGACCAAAACACAACCGGCGTGTTTGCCTTTCAGGCCGGGATGATTTTTGGAAAAACGTACTACGTCTCCCTGGTTGCGGGCAATCCGCTGAACGGCCAGCCCAATCCCTCCGATCCCTGCTTTTCAGTGGCTGCCGGGCAAGCGGTGCTGTGGTTGCAAAACCCAGTGCCGGATGCCGGAACGGATAACGCCGTCTGCGCATCCATCGCAAATCTGCAAGCCGCGAGCAGTAGTTTCAGTGGTAACTGGTCGCAGGTATCCGGACCGGGCACGACGGTCTTTTCAGCAGCCGCCAACCATATTTCCGATGCCAGCGCTTCTTTATCAGGGTCTTACATATATCGTTGGACGGAAGTCAACGGTACTTGTACCGGTGCCGACGAGGTGACGGTAGATTTCAATGAACTGCCCGCCGTCAATGCACTGGATGAAACCTGTGATGGTACCAACACCCAATTCACCGTTACTTTTTCCGTCGCCGGCGGTACGGCGCCTTATAGTGTGACCGGCCTGACCGGCGCATTTACCGCTGGTAACTTTACTTCAAATGGAATGCCCAATAATGCCGTGTACGACTTTCAGGTGACGGACGCCAATGGCTGTACGAGCGGCAACATTTCCGGGGCTAAAAATTGCAACTGCAGCACCGATGCCGGGAGTATAGTGACTACCCCGGCCACGTTTTGTGCGGATCAGCCGGCAACGTCCGTCTGGAACAATGATGCCACGCTGGATGCCAATGATCTGCTCCAGTTCATTTTGCACAGTGCATCCGGTACTACGGTCGGTACGGTGTACGCGACCGCCACCCAGCCGTCCTTCCAGTTCGGCGGCAATTTGCAGCCAGGCGTCGTCTATTACATTTCCGCCGTGGCGGGCAACAACCTGAACGGTGCGGTGGATCTGACGGACGATTGTCTTTCGGTGGCGCCCGGTGCTCCCGTCCAGTGGAAACTTTTACCAACAGCCGCGCTGACCGGCGATGCCAGTATTTGTAGCGGAAGCAGCACGGCACTGTCCTTTAGCGGCACGGGCTCTTTTCCACTCGAAGTCACTTATACAGGTCCTAACGGATTCAGCGGCATCCTTGGCCTGACCGGTCCCCAAACGGTTAATCTGGACGTAAACCCTTCCGCCACGGCCACCTATACTTTAACTGGTGTGGTCGATGGTACGTTGCCCGCTTGCAGCGTTTCGCTGAACGATCAGGTAACCGTGCAGCTAAATCCCATGGTCGACGCAGGTACGGCAGCGTCCCCGCTGGAGTTTTGCGCGGGCGTTAATCAGACCGTACCACTCGCCCAGCAGCTCAACATGGCCGATGCGGGTGGCAGCTGGACGGAAATATCGGTCACGCCTTCCACGGGGGCAGCTTTCAGCGCCGCTGCAGCCAGCTTTAACACCGCCGGGCAGGTCGCCGGCACCTATATTTTCCGTTACTACGTGGATGCGGTAGCGCCCTGTCCCGACGATGAAGCCCTGGTTACCGTCGTAATCCACCCAACGCCGATAGCGGATGCCGGTGCGGACAAGCTGCTGGATTGCCAAACGGCTTCCGTGGTGCTGGGAGGACCTACCACGAGTACCGGCGCCGGCCTGCTATACGTCTGGACGCTGGATACCGCAGTAGTCAGCACAAACCTGACCTGGACCACCACTACCGAAGGGCTTTATTCACTTCTGGTCACCAACACCGCTGGCTGCTCAGACCAGGATCAGGTACTGGTGACGATGGACAGCAGTTTGCCGGCCGGCCAGCTGCTGGTGCAGGGTGTACGCTGTTTCGGCAACAAAAACGGGAGTATTCGCGTGGATTCGGTGGTGACTGCTCATCCCCCGGTGCTGTTCTCGCTGAACGGGGGACCTTTCGTGACCAGCCCCGTATTTGCGCCACTGGTGCCCGGTGCATACACTTTAACGTTGCAGGATGCCAAAGGCTGCGAGTGGGCCTCGGACTTGCTGACGGTCACGGAGCCGCCGGAATTAATGGTTGACCTGGGGCCGGATATCGACTTATCGCTGGGTGATATGGCTATGGTGCAATTACAGGCCTCTATTCCGCTGTCGGCCCTGGACACCATCATTTGGAATCCATTGCTCGACTCCACCGCCAGCGGGCAGCCTTTCCAGCATTGGTTTCCGACCGGGTCGCAGCAAATTGGAGTGCAGGTAGTGGACAGCAGCGGTTGCCTGGCCAATGACCGGGTGCTGTTGCTGGTCAACCGGTTACGCCATATATATATTCCTAACATCATAGCGCCGAGCGCCTCCGGCAACGATGTGATCACGGTATTTGGAGGCCGGGATGTAGAAGAAGTGGAACAGTTTCAGATTTTCGATCGCTGGGGGGAGGCGTTGTATACGTTGTTCAATTTCCAGCCGAACAATGTAGCCGATGGCTGGTCCGGAAAGTACCGGGGCCAGGAGGTCGCGCCGGGCGTGTATGCCTATTATGCCGTCGTGCGTTTCAAGGATGGCGAAAAAGAAGTATTCAGTGGCGATGTCACCGTCGTGCGTTGACGGAGAAGTGGTTATAAAAAACGGTGTTCGGCGAGATAGTTGATGTTAACGCCGTTTAAAAGCGTCTTGTCTGGACAGTTAAAATAGTGGTGGAGGTGATTTCCGAAATAAAATTTTTTCTTTCTTTGCGCTCCCTCCATTAATGCATTTTCTTTTTCAAAGTCTCTACCGAACCAGCATGTACAGCAATGTAAACGTGGATCTATAGATGGAAGCAGCGTTTTTTACGTGCATGGAATCTGTACCGAAACAATATTTCTACCGACCATTTTCATAAACACGAGCACTGTGTAATGGTACACAGTGCTGACAACCCGAACATTTTCGTTTGCTAAATTGCCAGTTATGGTGAAAAGACTACTTTTACTGTGTACGCTGCTCGTAGCAGCATTTTATGTTCAGGCACAGTTGCCGCCGCCTTGCGCCAGCGGAACCGAGCCGGGCGAAAACTGCGAAGACGCTTGTATTACCTGCGACTTTAATGGTTACATGGGTTCATCGGCCAACTGGGCGGGTGGCAACGTACCAAGTTTCTGCAGCCAGATCCAGAATGACCAGTGGATCGGTTTCATTGCAGGTGCGGC
>JBKJKS010000454.1:0-3771 GCA_046597295.1 Saprospiraceae bacterium | reverse complement strand
CTTTTGATATAATTCAACAAATAGGAAATTACAGCATTGTAAGGTTGTGGCCACCTAATCCCAATCAAAAACTAATCGCAAGTGCAAAATCGCTTCTTGATTATACCATGTCAAGTTTTAAAGACACTACAGAACGAGTTACTGTTAAAGGGGTTATTGGTATAGTTCGAGGCGAGATAAAAGTTGATTTATCAAAAAGTGACTATATTATTCCTACTAAATTACTCATGAACAATTCTGTGGAATTTGAAAACGAATCCTATCAATGGAATATTGGTGTACTGGCAATGCCTGTAAAAATTAGGCCATTTGCAAATCAGAGCGGTCAATTCGAGTTTTTAGATGGCGTATCATTCGGAACTACTTTTTCTTTTACTTTAGGTCATAATTGGGAAAAAGATAGAACAACTAATATTTTCCTTTATGCAGGATTGAGCTCCTTTACAGCCGACTCCATAAAAATTAAAGAAAATAGGCAAGACTATAAAATTACTACTTTTTCCCCAGGCTTTGGCTTCATGATAGAAAAATCTAAAATACAACTTAGTTTAATGTTAGGCATTGATTTCCCGGCTGGACAACTACAAAAAAAATGGGTATACCGTAATATGCCTTGGTTTAGCATTGGGTTAGGATTCAGTATATTTAAGATATCAAATGAGGACAAAATAAGTACTGGAATTAATAAATAATGACTAGACTTGCTGCGCATTGACAATCACGATGTTGTGAAATCAACCCGCGAATTTATTCGTGGGTAAATACTATAACTATCTTTTTGACCAACCGATTTATCGGTTTAGGGCAAGTCAAGCCAACAAACCGATAAATCGGTTGGGCCTGGCCGTTTTTGACGCATAGCCCACGAATGAATTCGTGGGTTGAAAATCACAAGTGTCTGATTATTAACACGCAACAAGTCCACTACTAATTCCTGAAGGCACAGTAATAAAATAGTGGAATGAAAATAAACAGCGAAATATAAGCTTTCCCGCTTACCGCTCGCTAAAGCGGCGGCAGAAGGGAAAGTAACCCCACGTCGCCACCTAAAAAAGAAGGCAATATCCAAAGCGACTGTTTACTACGCCTCAAACGGGTTTTGCAACGCTTCGCCGAACAATGTTTGCAGCGCAGGGCCGACATACCCCCTTTTGCAGCATTCCGCCTCGCCGGGTGTTCCAATTCCCAACCTGAATGGCCAAACCCGGAGTACGGCCCCCCGCCGCGCTTGGTGTTTTTTCCGACACCAAGCGCCACGGTAAATCACAAACTTTAAACATTCTGTTGTATCTTTTGCTCCTGTCCTTCAAATCCCGTAATTTTGCTCCAAAAACAGGAGTATGCAGTTCGCAGATATAAAAAACGACATCGCTTTTCGCAAAATATTCGGCAACGAGCAGAAAACCGCCCCGCTGATTTCCTTTTTGAACGCTTCTTTGGAGTTGGAGGGGGAACATCAGGTGGTCAGTGTTTCCATTGCCAACCCTTACCAGTTTCCACGTATTGCAGGGGAAAAAGCGACTATTGTGGACGTTCGGGCAACCGACCAGTCGGGTAGAAAGTTTGTCGTAGAAATGCAGGTGGCAGACAAGACCGGGTTTGATAAGCGGGTACAGTACTATATCTCCCGGGATTATTCGATGCAGATAGATCAGGGGGAAAATTACCCGCTACTACACCCTGCTTACTTCATTGGCATATTAGACTTTCCTTTTGGCACTGATACAGACTATCACACCCGACACTTAATATTGAATAAGGCTACCAGCGAGCATCTATTAAAAGATATTCAATTTTCTTTCATCGAGCTGCCCAAGTTCAAGCAAGAAATGCACCAACTAGAAACACCAATTGACAGGTGGACTTATTTCATCAAACATTCGGAAGAACTACATGTTATCCCTGATTTTGCGAACGAAGATGAAGGTTTGAAAACTGCTTTTATGGAAGCAGACAAATACCAATGGAGCAAAGAAGAGTTAAAGGCTTATGACAATGTAGGTATTAAAGAGCAGGATGAGCGGGGGGAGAAGGAGATGATAGCGCAAAAAGCGATGGTAAAAGGGGAAGAAAAGAAAGAGATTGAATTGATTCTCGAAATGGATAAAGAAGGTTTTACTATTCCCCAGATTGCAAGGGTAACCAAAAAGAGCGAAGAAGAAATCACGCAAGTTATTGAGAACTATAAGAATAAATAAAGATCGCCTAACAATTGCGTCCCAAAAACTACTCCTAAACGTCGCCAATTCGGGAAGCGTAACGTGCCACCTAAATAAGAAGGCAATATCCAAAGCGAGTATTTCCTACGCCCCAAACGGGTTTTACAACGCTTCGCCGAACAACCTTTGCCGCGCAGGGCCGGCATAACCCTTTTTGCACCATTAAAAAACACGAGCCATGCAAACACCTTCGCTCCTCGCTAACGTCAGCCTCTCCATCGCCTCCTTGGTCTTTCTCCTGTTGGCTAAGGACATCTATCGCAAGCCCATGCCTGGCGGCGACTCCGGGGTAGGCTACGCCTGGACCGCCATTGTCCTCAGCCTCGCTTTTATCCTGCTGATCGGCGTGTCTATGCTGGCCATTGGTTGGCGGGGAGGCTTCCAGTGGGTGGCCAGGAGCAGCGGCAGCCGGGTGGGCATGGTGCTACTGGGCTTTCTGGCCATAGCAATCACGGTGGGCGTGGGCGGGATGGGCGAAGGCTCAGGGAGGGTGGCCAGGGTATTGGCTTTCGCAGTGCCGATGGCGGTGCTGACGACCGGCTTCCTCCTGGCCAACGACAAACTGGAGGGCGGTGTGCCGGCCCCGACAGCCCGTTGGCTGGCGCTGCTGGTTTTTGGCGCCAGCGGGATTTTCGCCGGCGGCTTTGCGGTCGTTTCGATGATGCCTAAGCTGCAGGGCATCTTCGCTACATCGACCCACGACCGCAACAAGTTGGACAGTTTTGAGGAGGGGATACTCGCCAATATTGATTCCTGCAATATCAGCAAGGACATGGTGTTCCTACTGGTACACACCGATGCCAACCGCAAGCCCATGATTCGGGAGCGGGCGCTGGCGAAAATCAAAACGCGCCCCGACTGGCAGGAAGAACTCGTGCGCCAATTGGACAGCGGTTGGACGGAAGATGTGTTTACTTTCTTGGCTTCCAACGAAGTAGAGAATAAGTCGCTTTTCCCGGAAGCCGTGCGGCTGGGCGTTTTGAGGCAAGCCGAAATAGTCCGGAAAACCATCAGAGAAAGCCGCGAGATGTATGCTGGGCAGTACACCTGGGAGGTAGATCGAGTGCTGCGCACCGTCGAAAAGTATGCAGGCATGGGGGTAGACCACCTGCCCGCCGTACCCGAACTCCGTGCGGCTTTCGATCAGTCTTCTCCGGTTACAAAACCTGAATTCCAGGCCGCCCAGCTGCTGGACAAGTGGATAAAGAAACAGTAGCTTTAAAAAACCTCAAAAATCGCCGAAAACAATTTCGAAGCTATTGCCGAAGTATAAAACGACCACTACCAAAATATGATGAGTAAACACCTAATTTTCGTGGGACTGCTATTAATAGCCAGTCAAACCTTCGCACAAAACGCTGAACTGGCCAACCAAATCAAACAAGTTGAAAATAATCTTATTCCCTTTGTTCCTGTAAAAGGCTTTAAAGGTTGGAATATTCTTGACCGAATGAAATACTACCATGTGCCGGGTGCTAGTATTGCCGTGATCAAAGATTATAAAATTGCCTGGGCAAAAGGTTATGGCTTGGCAGATACGCTACAGGGAACC
>JBKJKS010000381.1:0-15518 GCA_046597295.1 Saprospiraceae bacterium | reverse complement strand
AACTATCTGAGCCCAAAGGTAACGATTATTTTGGTTCACTTTTATGATAATACTCAGGTATGGCTTTGGAAGCAGGTTTAGAGCCTGTTGCGGCCATTCAATAAAACAATACCATGGGTCGTAGAGCAGTTCCTCCAGGCCAATGTCCAATGCTTCCTGCATAGAACGGAGGCGGTATAAATCAAGGTGGTGAAAAAGCGCCAGCGTTCCCTTGTCATCCGCATAACTGTATTGGTTGACCAGGGAGAAAGTCGGGCTGGTCGTATTTTCCCGTACGCCCAGGTAGGTACAAAACGCTTTTACCAGCGTAGTTTTACCGGCTCCCATCTCGCCGTGGAGCGCAATTTTGCGCCGTCCCGCCAGGGCGTTCAGCAACCAGGGTACCCCCTGGGCTTGCAAATCCGGCTCGGTATGAATGACCAATTCCATTTTCTAAGCTACGCTCGTTTTATTCCTGGCCCCTACGTCAGGGTTTCGCAAAAGTACCACCGTTTTTGACAAACGGATTTGCCTTGAAAGTCCGTATTTCGCGCAGTTTCTCTAAACAATGACCTACACGATCACCGATATACCTCGCATCACCGGGGCCACCTGGCTCCAGAACGTTCAGCCGGACGCCGTGGTCGGCCAACTGCTGTTCGACAGCCGCCAGGTGACTGCCCCGGGCATCGCCCTGTTTTTTGCCTTGCCCGGCCAGCGCCACGACGGGCATCGCTACCTCAGCGAAGCCTACCGGAACGGGGTGCGCCAATTCCTGGTGTCGCAACCCGTTGACTTGCAGCAGCTGCCGCAGGCCAATATGCTGCTGGTGCCGGATACGCTGACCGCCTTGCAGCAGCTGGCCGCCTACCACCGCCGTCAATTCCGGATTCCAGTGGTGGGCATTGCCGGAAGCAACGGCAAAACCATCGTGAAAGAGTGGTTGTACCAGCTCCTGGCGCCGGATTTCAATATTGTACGCAGTCCTAAAAGTTATAATTCCCAGATTGGCGTACCGCTTTCGGTCTGGCAGTTACAGGCGACGCATACGCTGGCCTTGTTCGAGGCGGGTATTTCGAAGCGCGCCGAGATGGTGCGTCTGGCAGAAATTATCCAGCCCACCATTGGCGTTTTTACCACGATCGGTCCCGCTCATCGCGAAGGCTTTGCTTCCGAAACGGAAAAAGTACAGGAGAAAATGCGCCTGTTCGATACCACCGGCGTGCTGGTCTATTGTGCCGATGAGAAAAAAATTGCGGCGGCAGCACGCACATGGGCCAGCAGCCCCCAGGCGGACGGACATCCTCCACGACGTACCTTTTCCTGGTCAAAGACCGGCCAACCGGCTGATTTACAAATAGTTAAAATTGAATTGCAACCGGACATCTCCACCCAAATAACGCTCCGGTTCTCCACCTCTCCGGATGCCTTAGATCCTATTCCTCATGCATTCAAAATTCCTTTCCAGGACGCCGCTTCCGTAGAGAATGCCATCCATTGCTGGGCGGTGGCCCACGTACTCGGCGCATCGACCGACGATATCAACGCCCGGATGGCCCACCTGGAGCCGGTGGAAATGCGCCTCGAAATGAAAAGCGCCGTGCACGGCAGTACCCTCATCAATGATGCCTACAACAATGACCTGGCCTCTTTGCGCATCGCCCTGGCCTTTGCCGCCCAGCAGGCCCGCGACCGCCGTCTGACCCTCGTGTTGTCCGACATACTACAGGGCGGCCGCGACACCCGGAAGATGTATCAGGAAGTGGCTGCGCTGATGCAGGAACAGAGGGTCGGCCGGCTGATCGGGATTGGCCCGGAGGTGACCCGCCTGGACGGCCTGCTGACGCCGGACTTTGACCGCACTTTCTACCCCACGACCGCGGCCTTTCTGGAAAATATTGCCGCCCACGATTTTCGCGACGAGTTGATTTTACTGAAGGGCGCGCGACCATTTGCTTTCGAGCATATCGCCCGCCGGTTGGAACAAAAGGCCCACAAAACGATGCTGGAGGTCAACCTTACGGCGCTGGTCCATAACCTGAATGTGTACACCCGGCTGTTGGGCGCCGGCGTGAAGATGATGGTGATGGTCAAGGCCGCCGGCTACGGCAGCGGGGCGGCGGAAGTGGCCCGGTTACTGGAATTTCACCACGTGGACTATCTCGGCGTAGCCTATGCGGACGAAGGAATCGAGCTGCGCCAGGCCGGGATCACGCTGCCGATCCTGGTCCTCAATCCAGAGTCGGCTACCTTCGATGTGATGTACCGCTACCGGCTCGAACCGGAAGTGTACAGCCTGGCGCAGCTGGACGAGCTCCTCCAGTTTGCCGGCCCGGAAAAAGCCCTGACCATCCATTTGAAACTGGATACCGGCATGCACCGGCTGGGCTTCGAACCGGGCGACCTGCCGATGCTGACCGAACGGCTGCGTACCCACCCGCAGCTGCGGGTCCAGTCCGTTTTTTCCCACCTGGCGGCCAGCGACGCGGCGGCCCACGATGATTTCACCCGCCGGCAGGCCGCCGCGTTTTCGGCCATGTATGCCCATATTCAGACCGCGCTGGGCTACGCGCCGCTGCGTCACCTGGTCAATACCGGGGGCATTGCCCGCTGGCCGGACTACCATTTCGGCATGGTACGGCTCGGCATTGGCCTGTACGGTATCGATTCCAGTGGCCTCCAGGAGCAACTCCGGGTGGTCAATACCCTGAAAGCCACGGTCAGCCAGGTAAAAACGGTCGCCGTCGGGGAGACGGTGGGCTACAACCGCAATGGCCCGGTGAGCCGTCCGACCCGCATCGCTACCATGAGCATCGGTTACGCGGACGGATTGCTGCGGCAGGCCGGCAATGGGCACTACCAGGTGCTGATCCGGGGACAGCCGGTCCCCACGATCGGTAACGTGTGCATGGATATGACGATGGTGGACGTGACCGACATTGCCGCCGTACAGGAGGGCGACGAGGTGGAGGTATTTGGGGAAGGGCAACCGGTACAGGAGTTGGCCGAATGCTTGCAAACCATTGTTTACGAAGTATTTACCAACATTTCGGAGCGGGTAAAGCGGGTGTATTGGCAGGAATAAAAAGAAATGTGGTCAATGGGTAGAATGTGGCCAATGTGTTAGCACCCAAGTTGGAATTGGCGCGAACGTCCATGTTTCGGGAATTAAATCTACCTTTGCTCCGTTCTTGGGTGGCTTTTCCGATAAAAAATGGGATCTCACCACATTCCATTTGCTTTTATTTTTGCTTTTTTGCAAATTGCTTTTTTGCTTATTGAAAAAACGGGCTTGTAGCTCAGGTGGTTAGAGCAGCTGACTCATAATCAGACGGTCGCGGGTTCAATTCCTGCCAGGCCCACCTCCAATAAAATAAGGCCGTTGATCCGATGGAGGTCAACGGCCTCGTCTTTGTAACGCCAACCGAAAGTTGGTTTTACAGGTATCCTTTCCCCCTATACACCCACCAGCCCACCCATTCCTTCACCAGGCATTCCCATTTCATGATCGCTTTCCAGTCCGGTTCCAGCCAGCGCAGCAGGTTGCCGTTGGCCTTTTCGGAAAAATAGTCGGTGCCGAAAGCCTGACAATTGACCCCCGCTTTGCGGAAACAGGCCTCCGCCCGGCGCAGGTGCCAGGCGGAACTGATGAGCAGAGCGGGCGCCCCCGGCAGCAGACTGTCCAGCATCGCCTTGGAATAGATGGCATTTTCATAGGTGTTGCGCGACTTATTTTCCACCAGTATCGCCGAATCGGGTACCCCCACCTGCCGGAGATAGTCACGTACTGCATCGGCTTCGGCGGGCGCTTTGCCCACCAGCCGGCCGGAGCCGCCGGAAAGTAAGAAGCGCTCGATTTTGCCGGTTTTGTACAGCGACAAGGCGGTCAGTAAACGGTTGCCACGGTGCACTGCCAGCACGCCGTCCGGGGCATTGGCCTCGAAATCGGTGTAGCCGCCCAGCAGCACACCCACCGCGTAGGGCTGCCGGATGTCCTGCGGCCGACGCTGCCCGATTTCCCAGCCGGCCGCGCACCGGCTGACGAGCCAGGGATTGGTCAACATCAAAAACATGCTTAGCAGCCCGATCAGGGCGCGGCGACGCCGCACCTGGCTTTTTGTCAAAAGTGCGTAGATGGTCAGGCTACCCAGGAGAATAAGGGGTTTAAGCAGGAAAGCAAGGAGCTTGGAAAGCACAAAAAACATTTTCGCCTAATTGATGTTAATACACTTAAATTAGCGTCATGAAATTGGAAGCGGAACTGAAAAGCACGAAACCACTGGTACCGCGCCAGCGGGCCTTACTGAATATACTATTTACCGCCAGCTGGCTGGAATGCGCCATGTCGCGCCAGCTCCGTCCGTACGGCCTCACCAGTCCGCAATACAACATCCTGCGCATTCTCAATGGTAGTTACCCCAGCGGTTTGTCGGTACTCGACATCAAAAGCCGCATGCTCGACCGGAGCAGCAATGTAAGCCGGCTGGTCGAAAAATTGCGGCTGAACAACCTGGTCGAACGGATACCCCATACGGACGACCGGCGCATGGTGGTGGTCAGTATCAGTGAGGCGGGCAAAAAACTGCTGGCCGACATTCATCAAAGCCAGGCCATGGAGGACAAAATGCCGGGCAATCACCTTTCCGAACCGGAAGCCATGGAACTGGCGCATTTGCTGGATAAGTTCCGGGGATAAGCGTTGTTTGTCCTTTTTTTCTTTTCAGGTATTTATTTGGCCGGAATTTTGCCGATTCAAAGCGGGCGTTACATTTGCCGTCTTTTCGCTGCTTGGTGATCTCTGAACCTGATCTTCAAAAAAATTGCTTTGAAGCCGGCATTGCTCTATTTTTTCACCAACATTTTGTTTATGCGTGCTACTAATTCCGCCTTAGGCGGTGTTCCATATGCTGCCCAGCCCTCTATGCTGACCTTAGAATTGTTTACGCCGAACGACGACGACCGACCCGTATACCTCACTGGGAATTTCAATGGCTGGACCACCCGTGATGACCGTTACCGCATGGAAAGAACGAGTCTAGGTAATTACCGCTTTACGTTTACGGTGCCGTTGGAACTTTCCGAACCGTTGGAATATAAATACATCAAAGGTGGCTGGGAGGCGGAAGAAATGGGAACGGATGGCTACTCTTCCACCAATCGCCGTATGGAAGTGCCGCGCGGCAAAGTAAGCGACATTGTACCCATGTGGAAAATGCATGGCGGCTGGTATAACCCCGATTACTACCCGGACATCCAGATCGTGGCGAAAAGGTTCAATGTACCGCAACTACGCCGCCGCCGCCGGATTTCCGTATTGCTGCCCTGGAATTACCACGCCACCACCCGCCACTATCCCGTGCTCTATCTGCAGGATGGACAGAACCTGTTCGAAGATACTGCGCCCTTTGGCGCCTGGGGCGTGGACAAGCAGCTGGCCGCGCTGGCCCAGCGTGGCCAGGGTGATTTCATTGTCGTCGCCATCGACCATGGTGGGAAAGAACGCATCCGCGAATTTTCCCCCTACGATTCGCGCTGGGGGCAGGGACTGGGCCGCGATTACGCCCGCTTCATGGCGGAGACGCTGAAGCCGCATATTGACCAGCATTTCCGCACCCTGCCCGACCGCGCGAACACCGCCATCGGCGGCAGCAGCATGGGCGGTCTGATCAGCATTTACGCCGGATTCATGTTTCCCGAAGTGTTTTCCAAATTCATGATTTTCTCACCTTCGCTCTGGATATCCAATCGCATCTACGCCGAGCCGGTGCGCTTCAGTTCGCTGGAAACCACGAAAATATATCTGTATGCCGGTGGCCGGGAAGGGGCCGGCATGCTGGACAGTGCCACCCGTTTTCGGGAAGCCATGGTCAAGCGGGGCTATCCCGCCGATAAGCTGCAGGTGCACCTGGCCATCGATCCGCATGGCCGGCACGATGAGGAACGCTGGGGCCGGGAATTTCCGAAAGCTGCGGATTGGCTGTTTTAGCCTGCTGAATAGTGAATGCGTCGGTCAGGCCGTCTTCCTGTAAGTCCAAACGGCCAACCCATTCACCACGACTGCATAGGTCAGCACGGTGAAAAAGTTTGGCCGAATGTCGGCAAAACCCGCGCCCTTGAGCAGTACGAGCCGCATAAATGCCACGAAATAATGGACCGGATTGAGCGTGTTGAGCCACTGGGCCCAAGGCGGCATACTCTCCGTAGGCGTAAATAAGCCACCCATCAGGATGAAGATGATCAGGAAAAACCAGGCGGTGAACATTGCCTGCTGCTGCGAACCGGAAAAATTGGAAATTAAAAAGCCCAGACCCAGCATACAGGGCGTGAACACAGCGGTGTAGCCGAATACCAGCCACAGGCTGCCCAGCAGGGGAATGTTAAAGACCAATTTTCCGACCGTAAGGCCCACGGTCATCATCACCAGCGAGAGCAGCCAGAACGGCAGGAGTTTCCCGAGGATGAATTGCCACTTCCGCAACGGCGTTACATTGAGTTGCTCGATCGTGCCGATCTCGCGTTCGCGGACGATATTCATCGCCGTCAGAAAGCAAATAATGAGCGAAGTAATCACCCCCAGAATGCCTGGAACCATAAAGGTCTTGTAATCGAGGCCGGGATTGTACCAGTTGGAATACGTCACCTCTATGGCAGCCGATAGCCGGTGGACGGTGGACGGCGTGGCATCGTCCACCGGCCACCGGCCACTAGCTGCCGTCTCCTGACTAAAATCCCGGATGATGTTTCCCGCATAGCCTATGCCGAGGCCGGCCTTGTTGGCATTGATGGCGTTGGCGGTCAGGAAAAGAGCGGTCGTGCCCTCCCGCACCAGCGTACGCTCGAAATGCGGCGGTATTTCGAGGATCATATCGGCTTGATCGTTGGCCATCGCTTGGTTGGCCGCCTTCATGGTTACGGCAGCGCGGGTGTGGAAATACCCGGATGCGCCGAATTTCGCCACTAATTGCCGGGAAGTGGACGAAAGGTCATGATCCACAACGCCCAGCGCGAGATTTTTCACTTCATAATTCGCCGCATAGGACAACAGCAGCATCTGAAAAACCGGCATCACCAGGATGAGCGGTAACATCAACCGGTTGCGGCGAATCTGGAGAAATTCTTTTTGGACGAGGAAAAGGACGGTGCGCATGGTAAAGAATTTGTTCCTATTTTTGAAATCTAAAATCAGCACACTATGTCGGAAGCCATTGCTGCCTTATCTCAATACGAACTCGAACGTGGTAAGCCTATGCCCAGTAAGAACCATGCGATGGTACAAGCTAACTTGCTTCTAACCATTCAACCTCGCTATCCCCAGTATCGACTTTTACCTGAGCTCTCGCTTGATTTGCCGATCCGGGACCGGGTGCCCGACTTGGCTATCTACGACCAGCAGGAGCTCGCTTTCACCCCTGGCGCTGATGAAACCAGGGTTTCTGAAGTGCCGCTCGGCATGATCGAAATAATGTCGCCCACCCAGAATTTTTCGGAATTTCACCAAAAGCGTCGCGAGTATTTCAAGGCGGGTACCAAATCTTACTGGCTTATCTTACCCGATCTGCTGACCGTTTACATTTACCAAGACCCTGAAAACTTTGACATTTTTACCCGCCAGGATAGATTAGTTGACCGACAACTTGGTATTGAAATTGAATTGGGCGAAATCTTCCGCTAGCCTCAAATGCTGCGTTTTGGCATTTCTAGTCCAGCCGATCCTTGAAATTCCGCATGCTCAAGGCCAGAAAAAACACCGCCATTCCGGCCAGCACCAGCGTTTGTTTCCAGAGAAATTCGATGCCGACGCCCTTGATCATAATGCCTTTGATGATCGGATTGAACCAGGTGGCCGGAATGACATTACCCACCATTTGCAACACCCAGGGCATGCTTTCGCGGGGGAAAATAAAGCCCGATAACAGCATGGTCGGCATCATCAGGCCCAGGGCCGACAGAAAGAGCGCAGCCATTTGATCTTTGGCGCGGGTGCTGATGAAAATGCCCAGCGACAGCGATACGAACATATACAGCAGACATTCGAAGGCCAGCAGCAGCAGACTGCCCCGCATGGGCATGTCCAATACCAGCATCCCGAGCAGCACGATTACCCCCGCATTCACCATCGATAACACCAGGTAGGGTGCGGTTTTACCCAAGATAATTTGAATGGGGCGCAGTGGCGATACCAGCAGCACTTCCAGCGTGCCCAATTCCTTTTCGCGGGCAATGGTCACACTGGTCATCATCGCCGAGATGAGCATCAGGATGAGCGTCATCACGCCGGGCACGAAAGTAAAAACCCCTTTTTGCTCGGGATTGTAAGCCATACGGGTCTGGGCTCTGATCATCACCCCAGACCCCACCGAACCTGGCCTTTCCTGCTGAAAATCCTGGATGATGGCATTGGCGTAATTAATGAGTGTGGTCGCGGTGTTGGGGTCGCTGGCATCGCCGATGAGCTGGAGCTGGGCCTCGCCGGTGGATAGCCGACTGGCAAAATCGGGCGGAAAGACCAGGGCCATTTTAATTTTGCCGGTCTGGAAAGCCGGCCCGAGGTCTTTGGCAGCCGTCAGGTTTTTTTCCAGCCGGAAATAACCGCTGGACAACAGCTTGCTGGTCAGGGCAATGCTTTCCACATCCTTGGCAGGATCGAGAATAGCCACGGCGGCGTTCCTGATCTCGTTGCTCAGCACAAAACCGAACAGCAACACCTGTGCGATCGGCATACCGAACAGGATAAGCAGCGTGCGCCGGTCGCGCAGGATGTGGTGGAATTCCTTGCGCACGAAAGCAGCAAAGCGGCCCTGTTTCCGGCTTGTTTTTATGAAGGACATAAGTCGGTTAATTGTAGCAGCATGATCAGGTATAATCGCAGTAAAAGCATGGTTATCAATTGATTGTCCGGCCTTTCAGCCACGCGCCAGTTTCCGGAACACCTCATCCATGTCTTTGGCCGCATAGGTCTTCTTCAGCGCCGCCGGCGTGTCCAGTGCCTCGATTTTTCCATCGACCATGATACTGACCCGGTTACAGTATTCGGCCTCGTCCATGTAATGGGTAGTGATCATGAGCGTCACGCCCGCCTGCGCCGCCTCGTAAATCAGGTCCCAGAACTGACGGCGCGTCAGCGGATCCACCCCGCTGGTCGGTTCGTCGAGAAACACGATTTTGGGCTCGTGGAGCAGCGCCACCGAGAAGGCCAGCTTTTGCTTCCAGCCCAGCGGCAAGGCGCCGACCAGCTGGTCGGCTTCCCGTTCAAGTTGCAGTCTTTGCAGCAGAACGGCGGTTTTCGATTTGATAATGCCGGTACGCAAGCCATAAATACCACCGAAAAAACGGATGTTCTCCCGTACGGTCAGATCTTCGTACAGGCTGAACCGCTGGCTCATGTAGCCGATGCGCCGCTTCACCTGCTCCGGCTGTCGACCCACGTCGAATCCGGCGACCGTAGCCTGCCCGCTGGTAGGTATCAGCAGGCCGGTCAGCATTTTCAGGGCGGTGGTTTTGCCGGCGCCATTGGCCCCCAGAAAACCGAATATTTCGCCCGCGTAGACCTGGAAGGTAAGGGCATCGACGGCGGTGAATTTGCCGAAATGACGGGTCAGGTGGTCGGTGCTAATAACGGCGGTCATGGCAGTATTCAGTCTTGCAAAAGTTTAATAAAGCAGTCTTCTATGCTGGCGGCAATGTGTTTCAACTTAATGTTGCGGTGATTTTTGGCTATTAAAAATTCATGTACTGCAGTAGTGAGGGGGTGA
Source organism: Saprospiraceae bacterium (assembly GCA_046597295.1). GTDB lineage: Bacteria > Bacteroidota > Bacteroidia > Chitinophagales > Saprospiraceae > M3007. Next base: position 5,787 of record JBKJKS010000381.1, on the reverse strand, counting down.
CTTTGAGTCACCCCCTCACTGTGTAGGGTCAAATGCGCGAACTCCCCAAACGCATAACAACCCGCCACCCCTTCCAGCCCGCGCAGGTCGCGGATCAGGCGGTACATGTCATCGGCGCGGACGGCGAACAAGGGTTGCCGGAAACTATTGGCAATCCCCTGCGGCGTATCGAGGGCCAGTATTTGCCCCTGCTGCATTAAAGCGACGCGATCGCAACGGGCCGCTTCATCCATGTTGGGCGTACTGACCAGCATGGTCATGCCCTGGGCGCGCAACCGGTCGAGCATGGCCCAGAATTCCTGGCGGCTCACCGGATCTACGCCGGTGCCGGGTTCGTCGAGAAAGAGAATTTCCGGCCGATGGATCAGCGCGCAGCACAGTGCCAGTTTTTGCTTCATGCCGCCCGACAAAGCCCCCGCCCGGCGGCTCCGGAAGGGTTCGATCTGCACGTAGATCGGTTCGATCAGGGCATAATTTTCCTGTACCGTAGTGCCGAATACGGCGGCAAAAAATTCCAGGTTCTCCTCGACGGTCAGGTCCTGGTACAGCGAAAACCGGCCGGGCATGTAGCCGATGCGGGAGCGGAGTTTTTTATAATTCCGGACCACATCCAGGCCCAGGACCAAGGCTGAGCCGCTGTCGGCCAGGAGCAGGGTGGTCAGGATGCGGAACAGCGTGGTCTTGCCCGCCCCATCGGGGCCGATGAGTCCGAAAAGTTCGCCCGCCTGCACCTCGAAACTAAGGTCGCGCACTGCCTGCACGGGGCCGTAGGCTTTAGAAATATGCTGTATTTGGATGGCCGTCATAAGTCAATCTTTTTCCGCCTACGCTGTTGGATGGCAATGAGATAAATCGCCAGCATAGCCGGCAGCAGTACGAAGGAAACGCCGGTGATCGCCAGCACCAGCGCATACGCTTTATCTCCGCCGGTTTGCTCCCGAAAGCCGCCCATTAAGTTAAATACAGTGTGTTAACGTGACGATTGTCCTGTAACGCCAGCCCGCTATTCGCAAAGGCAGACCGATCAACCACAGTAGAGCGGCCAGTGCAAACACGTAAAGCACTGATCCGAAGCCGAGTTTCTGCAATAGTTCCGCTTGCGGATTATCCCAATAACGGCCCATGCCCGCCAGCCAGGTACCGATCAGCCCCACCGCCAGCGCTGACCCGTCCAGGCTGGCGTAGCCTGCCCTGGAGAGCCGGAGGCTGAGCAATCGAATAATCTTGAGAAGCAATGTGCGCATGCTAATTTTTTGTCTGCCTGAAGGTTGATTAACCAAATGAAACATCTCAAACAATAGAAACTCAGATCGTTTTAGGGCCTTTTTGTCGAAAAAGACATCTTTTTCGATAATAATAAATAATTTGTTTTATTTCTTTGCCCTTATTTTCAAACAAAAACGAATTACATCATGCAAACGAAAATCAACTACCTCGCCGTCGCCGCCTGTGCACTCGTCAACATGGGACTCGGTATGCTCTGGTACGGCGGCCTGTTCGCCCAACCCTGGATGACGGCCAATGGACTCACCGAAGAACGCCTGCAAAGTATGCCCAACGGCGCCCTGCCTTACGTCATTTCGGTCGTCGGCGCCCTCATCAGCGGTTATGTGCTGACCATCCTGTTTCAGCGGATGGGCGTTTCCGGCTGGCTGGATGGCCTGAAGACCGGGACGGCCATCGGTCTGCTGCTCCTGGTCATTACGTTTATGAACAATGCTTTCTCGCTGCGCCCGATGGACCTGTCCTGGATTGATGGCGGCTACGCATTCGTGCTCTTTTGCCTGTACGGCGCCGTGATCGGGGGCTGGCAAAAACGCTCCCTCGAATGATGCATCATGCATCATTATTTTAAAGTTTCACTTCTCCGGGCATCCCGATTTTCAATACGCCATCGGGATTAGCGACGGTTACTTTCAGGGGATAGACCAGATTGACCCGCTCCTCCTTCGTCTGGATGACTTTGGGCGTGAACTCCGCCTTGGCCGAGATCCAGGTAATTTTTCCCGAAAAATCTTTCATTTTGCCTTCCGGCGCATCGATCAGGATGGTGACCTCCTGGCCGATTTTGATGTTGCCCAACTGATCACCCGCGATATAGGCGCGCAGAAGCACCGTGTCCAGATCGGCGATTTTGTACAGGGGCTTGCCGGGGGCCGTCATTTCGCCGGCGCTGGCGTAGCTGGCCAGCACGGTGCCCCGGACGGGATTGGTAATGCGGCACTTGGCCAGCTGGTCGTCCAGCTGAGCGATCTGTTTTTGCAGGGGCAGGGCTTCCGCCAGCAATCCCCCCCTTTGGGTCGAAAGCGTGGCATGGGAAGCGGATTGTTGCTCGCCGAGCACGTCCAGCTGCCGGTTGGCCGCTTCGATCTGGGCCTGCAGGTCGTCCAGTTGTTTGGGGGTCGCCGCATCGCTTTTTAAGAGATTTTCGACGCGGCGCTTTTCGCGGTCCAGCGTACTAATCTGTTGCCGCGTCGAAGCCATCTGACGCTCATAGACCGCGAGTTGGGCGCCGATGGCCGGACTTCTGGCGGTGAGTGCCCGGATGCTGGCCTGTAGTTGTTCGCGTCGGAGACGCAGTTGCACGGAGTCGATGGCGCCGACGACAGCGCCGCGCTCCAGGGTTTGACCCTCTTCGACGTAGAACGCCAGCAGGCGCGCACCGGCCTCGGCGCTGACAATCAGTTCGTCGGCTTCGAAATTGCCGTACGCATCCGCCTGGGGAGCAGATTCCCGGCAGGCAGCGATCGTACAGAGGAGCAGGAAGATGAGGAAGCGGTTCATGCTATTTTCGTTTTTTTTGTGTACTTTTGAATGTAAAACCTCCTATTAACCAATGTTGACCTTTGATGAATTTGGCTACTTGACTCCTGTCCAATCGATTGAAAGCAATTTATCCGAACTGGAAACGATTTTCGTTTTTAATGAAAAAAGGCGGCTGATTTTCAATTACTTACAAAATTTTCTGAGTTTTGTAGCCAGCTGGCAGACGGGCGATTTTCAGGTTTGGATAGATGGGAGTTTCGTATCCGTAAAAACTTCTCCCAACGATGTTGATATTGCTGTGCTGATTGATTACCGGTCGTATGAAACTAGTGAAGACCTGATTTATCTGGCAAAAAGGATTCCAAGGGTTGATGCCTACTTTGTAAGCGTTTATCCAGCAGAACATGCACTTTATTATCGAACCCGATCCGATCAGGCTTATTGGTTCAATTTATTCACCAAGGATCGTCAGCGGAGACGGAAAGGCTTCATTTCGATAAATTTTCAAGATTTTCACCATGGAAGTGAATGACATCCGAGAAATAGAAATTCTCGAAACGATTAAGCAAATCCGGGAAACGAATCGACATCTTGCTTTTCATCTCACTTTTGAGAAAACGGATGATTTTGCTATCCGACAACTCAAGGAGTTTAAGGCCGATTTATTCCGTCAATTGGAAGCGTTATTGGCTGAACTGGAAGTACCCATGCGGGCAGTTGCGGCTTGAGAAATAGCCTGGCACACAATGCTCCTTCATTCCTTCCCCGTTGTCTTCGCCACCAGCATTTCCCTAGCCTGCGCTTCCTGGACGACATGGGTGTTGCGCAGCAGCCGCGCCTGCGTGAGCAGGTCCACCTGGCTGAGGTAGTCGGTCATCGTCATCACGCCATTTTTTACCTGTGCCTCCGCCCGGCGGACGATGTCGGCCTGTAGCTGGATGATGGAATTGTCCAGGGCCACCGCGTCCCGCATTTTGACCATATCGGACCGGTCCTTTACCGTCGTTGCGTCCAGCCGCTGCTCGAAAGACTGCTGCTGGGCTTCCACGTTTTGCATTTGCAACTCCAACACCTGCACATTGCGGCGGTACTGGCCCCAATCAAAAGGCGTCCAGGCTGCCCGCAGGCCCAGTAGCACGAAGGGCTGGAAACCGGTCTCGAAAAAATTGAACGGATTGGGGCGTCCGATGCCCCCCTGCGCAAAAGCTTCGAGGCGCGGCTGGCTGGGCTGCGCAAGAGCAGTTTTGCTGATTTGAAAACCCCGTTTTTGCAATGCAAACAACTGATATTCAGGTCGTTGCTTAGCGTTAATGAGGCTAAGGGCTACCGGCGGATACGTTTCAAAGTGCGTAGCGTCAGCAGCAACCGGCACGGGTACGACCGGTCTACCTACCCATTGCGCCAGTATGTCCAGCATTGCCCGTTTATCTGCGGCGGCAGCATCCAGCAGTTGGTCCAGCTTTAAAATCTGGATTTTGACCTGATCAGCACTGGTGCGCAGCGCTACCCCTTCCGCCACGAGGGCCTCAGCCTGTTGGAGGCGGCTCTGCAAATCTGTCTTACCGGCATTCAAAATGGCTTCGGACTCCTGGAGCAGGAGCGCTTTGAAGTACAGGTCGGTGACCACCTCCCGCAGCGCAAACACCTCCACATCCACCTGCGCGGCAGCCAGCTCGCTGTCCAGACTGCGTTGTTGCCGCAGGTAGCGGTTGGCCCCTCCGTCGAAGATTCGCTGGTTGATATCCACCGAGATTTTGTACTGGTCCTTGGGCACCGTTGGAATCTGGAAGGCGGGGCTTTCAATCGGCAGGCCGAAAACGTCGCTTTGCCAACTGGCCTGCGCACCGAGGGCAATGCGCGGCAGGTCATTGCTGCGTAAGTTGCTGGTTTGCAAAGTGCTGATGCTTTCGGCATATAATTTTCTCGCTTGCAGGGGACTGTTTTTTACCGCCAGTATGCGGCATTGCTGCAGGGTAAGCGTATCCGTCGCATGACTACATAGTGGCAACAGCAGGAGTACGCAGATGAGAACTTTTATAAATCGCATAGTCGCTATTGATGGATGGATGGCTTGCCAATCAGGCCAAGGTGAGTATTGCTAAAACTATCCTCGTATTTCAACCCATAACCCAGCGCCCGGTCCATGGAAATGTGAGCAAACAAGATGATGGCGGCAAATTGCCAGTTTACTTTCCCCGACCATAGCGCATACCCGGCCACGGCGGCAGCGACGGCCCGGTGGTGAAGCAGATTATAGGTGAATGCCCCAGCTTTAGGGCTGATCAAATAGCCCAGCATACCTATATCCGGTAAAAGCAATAGCGCCGGAAACCACCACCAGGCAACGGGCAGGCGGCTGAACAGCAAGATACAGAGCAGGAAAATGCCCCATTCTTCGAAAACGAGCAGGTTTTTCATCTTATTTTTGATAAAAGTTACGGTTATACGTCTGGTTTAACCTTTTGGTTAACCTCTGACCAAAAAAATATTAATCCGGTCGTAGCGAGGCCATTATAAATTGGAGCACTTCCTCTTTTCGCTCCTCCAGAAAAACCCGCATTTCCTGAGCATTCATGCCAATTACGATGCGCATCATGGGCTTCGCTACAAATGGAAAAATACACAGGCTGACCATATTGACCAGCAGATGCTGTGGCTTGACGGAGCGAATCCGGCCGGCGGCAATTTCGACTTCCACTTGCCGCAGGAAAACATCCGGTTTAGGTAATTCTTTGGGTAAAATAGTATCGATGAAGCGATCCGGATGCTTATTCATTTCCGAAATGACGAAAATCGGGACGTACGGATTGCGGGCAATGAGGTCTATGTAAAAATTGACAAAGCGCTTTATTTTCTCTTCCAGCGGATAATCCGTTTCAAGAAATTCGCGGATAATGGGTACCGCCCGGCCGATAATAGCCCTGGCTACCATTTCGTACAGTTTTTCTTTGGACCGGTAGTAATAGTGAAGCAAGGCCTTGTTGATGCCGGCCCGATCGGCTATTTCCTGCATCTTCGCGC
>JBKJKS010000280.1:0-20344 GCA_046597295.1 Saprospiraceae bacterium | reverse complement strand
ATTTTCTTACGCTCCGTATTGTACGCGTTATTAACAGGCGAAACCTTTTTACCTTTTACCCAAAATCACACGTATGAAAATCCTCCATTGGGTCTTCGCCCTCCTCTTCCTCCTCTTTGCCGCCGTCCAATACAACGACCCCGACCCCGCCCGCTGGATACTGCTCTACGGCGGCGTAGGCGTACATTTCGGATTGGCGGCAATGGGCCGGCTCTACCGCCCCGCCGTGTGGATCTGGCTGGCAGTGGCGGTGCTCTGGGCAGCCACCCTGGCCCCCGATTTTATTAACTGGCTGCGCATGGGCATGCCCTCCATCGTCCAGACGATGAAGGCGGAAGTGCCCTGGGTAGAATTAACCCGGGAATTCTTAGGGCTGCTGCTGGCCGCTGCCGGCTGCGGCTGGTTGTTGTGGCGTACCCGCCGCTTGCCCGGCTAAGGGCAGGGGTAATAATGGAGTGATAAATGTTATGCAAATTTCTGTTCTCCATCTTCGATAAACAAATAAGCATGGCCTTCACAGGTCGTACCAGGCCCGCACGGCATAATGGGTCCTTTCCTGGCTCTCGCTGCCGCCATAAATAAGGGTACGTTTAGCGACCACTTTGCCGGCGAGATGATCGAAATAATCCAATCCTTTCAGGTGTTGCGGCAACACGGTTTGAGTAGATTTTATTTCAAAAATAGCCAGTGAACGGCCATTTTTGGTCAGCAGATCCACCTCATGCCCATTGGAATCGCGCCAAAACCAATAATCCTGCAGACGAAACTGGTGATGATTCAATTTGAACAGTTCTGCCACGATCATATTTTCAAAAAGGCTACCGGCCAGGCTCGAATCTATATCCTCGAGCGTTCTGATGCCCAACAGGAAGGACGCCAGTCCGACATCGTAGAAGTATAATTTAGGCGTTTTGACGATGCGTTTGCTGAAATTTTCAAAATAGGGCGACAACAAAAAAACAATATAACTGCTTTCCAAAATGGATAGCCAGGCCTTGGCGGTTGGTTGCGCGATGCCACATTCCGTGGCCAGGTTAGCGATGTTCAGTAACTGGCCAGTGCGGGCCGCACAAAGACCAATAAAATTGCGAAACAGGCGCAGGTCCTGCACTCTCAACAACGCCGTCACGTCGCGCTCGACGTAGGTCTGCACATAATTGGCATAAAAGGTTGCGGGCGCAATATGGCGATGATAAACCGCCGGATAGAAACCCCGAATGAGCAATGACCGCCAATCCGTCGGTAACAAAGAGGCGGCTTGCAGTTCCTGCATATCGAAGGGCAATAGTTTGAAAAGGGCTACCCGGCCGGCCAGGGTCTGGGTAATGCGCTCCATCAGCTGAAAATTCTGCGACCCGGACAACACAAACTGCCCCATCTGCCTGCTGGCATCCACGGCGGTCTGTAAGTAAGAGAACAGCTGGGGCGTCTGCTGCACCTCGTCGAAAATGATTCGTTCGGGATATTGCTTCAAAAAACCAACCGGATCCTCGATCGCAAAACTGCGCACGTCCGTATTTTCCAACGATACGTATTGATAATCGGGAAACATAGCTTGTAGCAGGGTCGTCTTGCCCGATTGTCTTGGTCCGGTTAAGGCCACAATTGGATACTGCAACATGACCGGCCGAATAACAGCAGCTATTTGACGCGCTAAAAGGTCCATTTTTTCAACAATTTTTGCCGAAAATACGCAAATTTTGTAATTGCATAAAAACTATCTTTAAATTGCATAAATTAGAACGGATGCGTGTTCCGTTTGCCGAAGGGGTTGCCAGTGCCGCGTCCAGCGAATGGCGTGCAGTTTGGCGAGACATATTTTTTGCTTAATTAGGCAGGAGGAGGGCGAAATGCGGGACATTTTAACCGACGAGTAACGAAATGGAGCGAAAAATAGAGCCGCAAAACGGTGCGTAATTCACTGGACACGGCACTAGGTCAAAATTCCAGCCGCCAGCTGATGTTCGGGATCAATCCCAGTTGATACTTGGTTTCCACTTTTTGGGTGAACGGATCGTAAAACTGATACGCCACATTCTGCTGCAGGGTCACGTTCTGTAAATCCATGGCAAAGGTGCTGTTGCGCCGGTCGCCCAGGCTGCGCTTCCAGTAGGCGCGCAGGTCGATGCGAAAATAATCGGGAAACTGCCCGGAAAAACCGTTGGATTCGTCGAAGGCCGTTTTTTGGAGCAGAGTGGAAGCGGAACGGAACGCATCCACGGGCATGTTGCGGTAACCACCGGTCCAGACCAGGCGGCCGTTCAGGCCGAAAGCCCGCACTTTTTCGCTGCCCCGGTCGCGGACCCATTCTTTACCAAGTGTAAAATTAGCCAGGTGCCCCAAGTCCCAACGGGTGCTGCGCCAGACGCTGTCGCTGCCGCGGTATTCGGAATCGAACAGCGACACGTTGGCGAGCAGGAACCAGCCTTGCCGGAGAAAGCGCTCGACGTTCAGCTCCACGCCTTTATTCCGCCCCGCGCCCCGGTTGGCTAAAAGTTCGTTCCGGGCGGACGGCTCATGGTAGTTCAGTAATGAAAAGTTGGTGGACGCAGCGGCCGTGACGGGCACGTCGGTCAGGTATTGATAGTACAGCTCGGTCTTCACGACCCAGCCGCTACCGTTGTTCCAGGCATGCTGCAAACCAATATGCTGCGCTTTGGTGGGTCCTAACAGTCGGTTAGGGCTGCCCGGGCCGGCGCCGTTGGCATCGATGGCATACACCCACAGCGGCTGCATCTGGCTGTGCAGGCCGTAGGCCAGGTGCAACTGCTGGTGCTGGCTGAGGCGTTGGCTCAGGGTCAGGCGGGGCTCCAGCGACGAAGATTTATCCAAGCCCCGGTAAGTATAGTTGGTCCCGATCTGTAGACCGGTTTTTTCCGAACGGCTTTTCCAGCCCAGCTGGACCCAGCCCCAACCCCACTGGGTGGCGATGGGTGACTCCAGGAAGGTGCCGGGGAAATTGCCGATGGTGACTTCGGCGTCGTATTGGTAGTTGACATTCGAAATATTGACACCGCCCTGAAAACGCAGGCGATCGGAGAGCACGTGCTGCAGGGTAAGGGCGCCCACCGTGCGCAGCTCTGTGGAGCGGTTGTCTTCCCGGATCAGTACCGAGGCGCCCGTTTTAAAAAGCGTTTCCTGCGCGAAGCGGTCATTGTGCTGGGTCGACAGCACGAGGGTCGGCTTCAGCCAGGTTCTGGCGCCCAGCTGGATCAGACCGCTGGTGCCAAAGACACCGGTTTTTGATGAAAAACCAATATCATAGCGTTGTTTGTCGGTCTCCACCTCGGCACTGTCTTTATGGGTAAATTGGTTCTCGCTCAAACCGCCCATGCCAAACACCGACCAGTGGCCGCCGCGCTTACCGGGGACACGGAGGTGGAAGGACAGGTCCTGAAAATTGATGGCTTCATCGCCGAACGAAACGCCCAGCTGGCTCAGCAAACCGACGGTCGCGTAGCGGTAGTTGACCAGGTACGACGCTGCGTTTTCTTTTTTCGTCAGCGGTCCTTCGGCGGCCACATCCAAGCCAATGAGACCGGCCTGCACGGTGAATTCCCGCTGCCGGTTGTTGCCGGGGCGCAGGTGCATATCCATGACACCACCCTGTGCGTCGCCCATCGAGGTGGGATAATTACCCGTGAGCAGCGAGGAATTGTCGAGCAACTGCGCCGAGAACATCAGCACGCCGCCACTGGCCCCGGTGGGCAGATCGTAGAAGGTGCCGCCATTGGGCAGGTGGTTGGGGTTCACGATGTCCACGCCGGCGAGGCGCCAGCGCACCGACGCCGGACTGTTGCCGCGAATGCTCATGCCGTTGATACCATCGTCGGTCTGGGCCACGCCGGGGTAGGCCATCGCCAGGCGGGCGGGATCGAAGAAGGTGGCCGGAAACCGCAGGGTCTGATCGCGGGTAAGTGGTATTTCGCTGAGCGGCTGCACTTCCCGTCGCCCTGGCTGGTCGGCGGCGATGGTGACCTCCGGCAGTGGGGAGGCTGCCCGCCGCAGGCCAACGTCCAGCAGCTGCTCTTTGCCGGCGGCTACATTTACCTCCGCGATGGTCTGATCGTCAAAACCTGCCGCCTCGATCCGAAAGAGGTAATAGCCGGGCCGGAGCGGTCCGAACGCGTAACGCCCGGCGCTGTCCGTGCGGATCTCCGCAGCGACAGCGTCCGGGCGCTGGCCCTGCACGATGACCAGTGCGCCGGCGACCGGTAATCCGTTATCGGCGTTGCGTACGGCGCCGCGCAGGGTTTGGGCCCGGCAAAGCGTAGGCAATGCCAGTAGGGCCAGGATTGGAAAAATAATAGCGCAGGGTAAAAACTTGCTTACTTTCATGGCGAAAAAAACGGTGTTTAACACTAACAACCAAATCAAACATGTACATCCTCTTACCCATCATCATCGTCTTCCTGGTGCTGAGCCTGGTGACGGTACAGCAAGGCATGGTGGCTATTACCACCATTTTCGGGAAATACAGCCGGACGCTGTATCCGGGCCTGAGCTTCCGGATTCCGTTGATCGAGCGGGTCTTCAAGCGTATTTCCGTGCAAAACCGTGCCGTGGAACTCAACTTCCAGGCGGTCACCATTGACCAGGCCAATGTACACTTCACTTCCCTCCTGTTGTTTGCCGTGATGGATAATGCCGAAGAAACGGTGAAAAAAGTGGCCTTCAAATTCGTCAGCGACCGCGACTTTATGGCCACCCTGACCCGCACCGTGGAAGGCAGCATCCGTTCCTATGTGGCCTCCAAGAAGCAACAGGAAGTACTCAGCCTGCGCCGCGAAATCACCGAGGCGGTGAAAGGCAACGTCGATCACATGCTGGAAGAATGGGGCTTCCACCTGCTCGACCTGCAGATCAACGACATCACCTTCGATGAGGAAGTGATGCGTTCCATGTCCAAGATCGTGGCCGCCAACAACCTGAAAGCGGCCGCTGAAAATGAAGGCCAGGCCCTGCTGATTACCAAAACCAAGGGCGCCGAAGCCGAGGGCAATGCCATCAAGATCGCCGCCGAAGCCGAGCGCGAGGCGGCCCGCATGCGCGGCCAGGCCGTGGCGCTGTTCCGCGAAGAGGTGGCCAAGGGCATGAGCCAGGCCGCTAAAGAAATGCAGAATGCCAACCTCGACACGTCGGTCATCCTGTTTTCCATGTGGACCGAAGCGGTGAAAAATTTCACCGAGCATGGCAAGGGCAACGTCATTTTCCTGGACGGTTCGGTCGATGGCATGCAGAAAACGCTGCAGCAAATGATGGCCCTCAGTACGATGGATCATACCGGCCAAATACGCAACGAAAAGTAGCCGACTGGCCTTAGACGTATAAAAAACGCGCTGCGTGGATAACCCTCCCACCAGCGCGTTTTTTATTTATCAACCAGCCGACAGCGACCCGATGCCTTCGGGTATCTTGCCTCCACGAACCATAAATTCCTTTCATCCTCCAAAACCCTACCCGTGACCAAAACCCTACGCCTGCTCCTTTTCGCTTCCGTCCTGACTACCCAACTGACTTCCCAAACGACTACGACCCCCTGCCCCAGCGGCGTCGAACCGGCGGAGGATTGCGAAACCGCCTGCATCGCCTGCAATTTCAACGGTTATATGGGTTCAACCGCCATCTGGGTGCCGGGCAATGTGCCCAGCTTTTGCAGTATGATCCAGAATGATCAATGGATCGGCTTCATTGCCGGCGCTAATAACGCCACCTTTACGATCACTCCTTCCAACTGTGCCAGCGGAAATGGGGTACAAGTAGCCCTATATGGCGGCTGCGGGGAGGCTTTTGTCGCCTGTAATGGCGGCAATGCCGGAAATGGAAATGTCCCTGCCGTGATCACGGCTCCGCTGACCCCCGGCACCAACTACTACCTGCTGATCGACGGCTACTCCGGCGACCAGTGCGACTTTACCATTAGTGTTTCGCCGCCTACGGCGATAACGGCATCGCCGGTGGGTCCCATCGGGGCTGTTTCCGGACCGAACTCCATTTGCCCCGACGCCACAGCCACTTACGCCGTGCCTACCGTCAGCTTCGCCGGTGCTTATACCTGGACGGCGCCTGCCGGTGCGCTGATCAATGGACAGCCTTCCCCGGTTACTTTCGATGCGCCAGGCGGTAATCTGGTAGATGTGACCTTCGGCGCCGCGAGCGGTCAGGTCTGTGTGCAGGCAGCTAACGCTTGTTTTAACGGCGGCATGTCCTGCAAAAACGTAAATGTCACACCCATTCCGCCGACGGTACTGCCTAAGGTAACCGTGTGTAATGAGGATGCTCCCTACGCACTGCCCTGGGGACAGGTAGTGAATGTTTCCGGCAACTACTCCAACACCTATTCTTCCGCTCAGGGTTGCGATAGCGTTGTCCAGCTGCAGGTGGTGATTAAACCACCCATCATCACCAATCTGGCGCCCAGGATAGTGTGCGCGGGCGATTGTGTTACGGTTTGCGGTCAAAATTTCTGTACGACCGGCCAATATTCGCGGGTGTGCACTGCTTACCAGGGCTGCGACAGCCTGGTCAATTTTCAACTGACGGTGATCGATCCGGTGGCCGATATTCTGGGCGGAGGTACTTTATCCTGTGCAATCGATAGTATAATCCTGACCTCCGCGCCAACAGGACCGACCGGTGTGAAGACCTGGAAAAAACCGGATGGAACTGTTTTGGCAACAAATGTCAACAGCCTGGTGGTTTTTCAGACTGGCACCATCATTCTGACCACTACCCAGCAGCAAGGCGGCATAACGTGTTCAAAATCAGATACGGTCGTTATTGCGGCCAACTATACCGTGCCGACGGCCACCGCGGCCACGGGCGACACGTTGGCCTGCCTGCAGCCCACCGTACAACTGCTGGGCAGCAGCACTACCCCCGGCGCCACCTTTGCCTGGACCGGCCCCAACGGATTCTTTTCCACCGCGATGTCTCCGACGGCCTATGCGGCGGGTACCTATACCCTAACGGTCACCCACCCCCTCAGTCAGTGCACTGCTTCCGCAATGACCGTCGTCCTGGCCGATGCCGACGTGCCGACGGTAATGGCTACGGGCGGTACGCTCACCTGCACAGTATTGGCGGTTACACTTTCTGCCACAACCTCCGCCAGTATGCCCGGCTTCAGCTGGACCGGACCGGGCGGTTTTACCAGTAGTGCCGCCAATCCGACGGCGAACTTAGCCGGCAGCTATTCCGTGACGGTGACGGATGGCATTACCGGGTGCGTAGCCATTGCCTTTGCCCAGGTGCTCAGCCAGACCCTTCCTCCGGCAGTGACCGCTACCGGCACTACCCTCACCTGTGCCAGTTTGACCGGCATGCTGACGGCCAGCACAAACGCCATCAACCCAGCGTTCATGTGGTCCGGACCGGGCGGTTTCACCAGCAGTGAACCCAACCCGACTATCCTGCAACCCGGCGCCTATACCGTGACGGTCACCGATGGTCCTACCGGCTGTACGGCCACGGCCACGGCCCTGGTACCCGTGGATTTCGCAGCGCCGGGGGCCATGGCGGTTGGTGGCGTGCTGAGCTGCACCAATCCTACCCTGACCTTACAGGGCAGTTCGCTTACCCCCGGCGTGACCTTTACCTGGATCGGGCCGGGCTTTCCCAATCCTACGCCCAACCCAATGGTCACCTTACCAGGCACCTATACGCTGATCGTAACGGGCCAGAACGGCTGCACCAGTACGGCCATTGCAGTGGTCACCGCGCCGCAGATTCCACTCATTACTGATGTGCAGGTCACCAATGACGTGAATGGACAGGGCATTGGCGCGATCAGCATCACGATTGCCGGTGCGACGAACTATTCCGTAGTGTGGACCTCGAATGGCCAATCGGTGAGTGGCCAGAACCTGACCAACCTGATGACCGGTGTGTACGTGGCCGTGGTGACTAGCGTAGACGGTTGCACAGCCACCGTTTCGGCGACGGTGGATAATATTGTGCCTACCAGCGAGCCGGGCACTGCATTCTTATGGGAAGTGATTCCCAATCCCGCCAGCAGCTACCTGGATGTCCATTTTCGGGGAGATGCCCTGCCCAACGTACGTTTGGTGCTATTCGACCTGCTGGGACGCCAGGTAAAGACTGAAAGGATGGCCAACCGTTCGACTATCCGGCTGGAAGTGGAAAACCTGCCGGCCGGGCTGTACCAGTTGCTGATCCGGGATGGGGCGCAGACGGTGGTCCGGCCGGTGGTGATTCAGCGGTAGCGGGGAAATATACTTTAGCCTGATCTGGAGTTGCCTGGATAAGATTGTTTTCTATGGCTCAGACTACTGCTTCACTGCCAGTGGTGCGATAAGTATCCGTAATTTTTATACAGTGCCGCCCAATTTTAGGTATAACTTTGTTTTATTTTGTCAAAGGGCCGGAGATCCATATCCTCAAACAGACCGCCCACTAACAGGTGGCGAATCTTATCCGTAACGGTACTCATGACCTTACATGCTTGGCCTTCGGGGTAAAATTATCATTTTCCGTCTTTTAGGGGCCTGGTAGTGGTAAAAACAGCTGCGCGCGGGCACAGCGGCCTTGATAGCGGCTACAAATCGCGGCGGATTGGCAAAAAAACCAAACCTTGCAGCGGTTTCCAGCTTCGCTACGCCCATTGGAAACCCAGCCTGACGCTAATAAGAACCGACTGATCTGTCCGCTATGTTTTCCGAACCACTTATTGCTTTCAAAGGCGTGCAGGACGCACCCGGGATGGCAGCCTTCCAGTCCAGTTTGCACGCCCTGGAGTCCCAGCCGCTGCCGGATGCGGTCGCGGCCCTGTCGGCCAGTCTGCAGGAATGGGAGCAACTTGAGGCCGCCTTGTCGGCGGATCCCCGCTATGATGCGCGGGAAGTGTACTGCATTCAACAATCCAGCCTGTGGGAAATTTTTGCTGCCACCCAGCAGCACCGCCTGGAGAGCGCCGTCGGCCGCATCGTTTACAACCGGGCCTGCAAGGTCCTCGAGCGGACGCCACCGGCCGGCCGGCCGGCCGATCTGGTCTTCCGGGAGGGGGATAATGTGATCCGGAAAATGCTGGCGCACCTGCACGACGTGGCCGAATTTTACTGGTCAAAACTGCCTGTCGCACCCCGGGAAGGTGCGGACCAGCTGATACCGCCCTCGTCCGGATTTCAGCGGACCAGCGTGCTGGAAGCCGCGGCCGATCCGGCGATGGCCGATGCGCTGTGGCGACTGTTCGTGAACGACAACCAGTACGTACGCACCATTCTGCTGGGCGACGACGTGGCTGCTGGCGCTACGCTGGTCGATAAACGGCTGAACAAGCCGGGCGGCGGCATTACGCCGGGCCGGGGGCTGTGGGTAAAGAGCTACAGCCTGCTGCGACCAAAAATTTCCAGCTGGCTCGCGGTAGCCTTGCCGCATGACTATGAGCAGGTACGCTGCATCTTCATCTCCCCAAAAGGCAAACCGGCCTCCTTCCTGACAAAATCCGACCCCTTGGATCAGCTCAACGTGAGCGCGGAATTACTCCATGCCGCGGATGCCGACGAACTGGATTGAACCAGTCCGTAAAACAAGTCTATAAAGCCCATCCCTATGCCAAGCTGCCCGCTGATCGCTCTGTTCACCCTGTTCCTGAGTGGTCATTTCCTGCAAGCCCAGGACACCATTCTACACCTGCGCGAACTGCCCCGTACCAAGCGGGCGCCGATCGACCTGCCCCGGACGGGGCTGCCCATTGTGGATATTAACAGCCAGCTGGAAATCCGTCCGGACGTAGCCGCCATTCAGGCCGCCGGGCAGGCGCAGTTCCCGCAGTTTTTCCAGGACCGGCTGCTGGGCAACAAAATAACGCGGATCGAGGCGGCGCTGCAAAATCAGGAGCGCATCATCGAACTGACCCAGCAGCTGGTGGAAGGCCTGGATGTGGGGCGCGAACTGCGCCGTCAGCTGCGCGACTACGTAGCGGGCATTCAGGCCGATCCGCAGTTGCGGGCCGATTTTAACCGCTATTTCGACGACTTCGATCAGCTGCCGGCGGGTGCGGCGGAAGATGACCCCTTCGTGTATAGCCTCCGGCGTTTCAACGAACAACTGGATGCCATATCCGCCGACCTGAAAGAAATACGGCAAACCGGCCAGCTCCAGTTCAGCATCGCTGCCTACCGCCGCGATGCCGGCGGCGGTGCGCGCATCCACGTGGAAAATTTCGATAAGCTGGAAAACGGGGAATTCGTCCCGGTCAAACGCTGGGTCACTGCGCTCTCCGGAAACGACCGGCAGCAACTGGAAAATTATCGGCAACTGGCCCAGGGCCTCGACCAAGATGCCCGGCAGGTGCTGGCGGCGTATAAGGAAAAAGTGGTCGCCTCTTTCGCGGCCATCGCCTGCACCCCCCAGATCCGCCCGCAGCTGGACAGCGCCCTGCAGTCCCTGTCCGGCGATCTCAAAGGCAGCCTGGAAAAATTCAAGGCCGGACAGACCGATCAGATTGCGCCACTGTTCACCAATCTGTTCCAGGAGCTGCGCGACTGGCCGCCCACGCAGTCGCCGACCTGGCAAAACCGCCTGAACACCGTCTTCATCAAACTGGATACGATCTCGCGCCGCTTCAATGCCGCCGTGGGCGATCCCGCCGTGCTGGGCGCCAACCGGCATTTAAGCAACGTCAATAATTGCCTGAAACAGACCTTGAGCGACGTGCAGCGCTTGCAGCAATTGGTGCAGGCTTTTCCCTACAGTTATTTGAATAAGGTCAGCCTGACCAGCGCAGAGCTGGCCGCCGAGATCCTGGCCTTTGGCCTGAACGACATTCCGGCGGTAGGAAAGATCGACCTGGAGTACACGGGGCAACGGACATCCGGCGATGAGCTGCTGATCAAGGCCGTTTTTCGACTACCGGGCGACACCACTGCTACCCGCGCCACCGGACATGCCATCGAAGAACACCGCCTGAAAATGGTGCTGGTAGGCGCACATTCGACGACCCGGGTAGGTGTGATCATGGCTAATTCCTATACGGTCGATCCCCCGCCGGATACGCCCAAATTTCGCTTTGCCCCTTCCGCAGCCTTGTTATTAAAGTTTGGCAGCCGCCGGTCGCATTTTTACAACAATTTTTTCGATCCGGGCATTGGGCTGAACACCGCCGCCCCGGACTTCGACCTGGACGGGAAGCCCGAGTTTTCTGCCGGCCTCACCGGCACGATTTTCCGCGACATCCTCAGCATTGGCTGGAACTGGAATTTCGGGCTCGACCGTCCCAACTACTTCCTCGGTATTCACTTGCCTTTCAACCTGCCGGGGGTACCGGTGAATACCATACAGAACAACCCTTTGCCGCAAGATTGAAGGCGCAATCATTCCAATAATGCGCATTATTCCCAAAATCGTCATCCAGGCGACTTATATTTTTACCCAAGATTATTTTCTTTTTATTGTACTTTTAACAGGGCATAAAGGGCTATTGCTTTTAAGCAAAATTTCCCTCCACTAAGTCGATAACTATCTAATCGAGACTACCATAGTCTCTGGTAGCAGGCTTCCCTACAACCGATACTAGTACTGTGCTCGCTCACCATGTGGCGACAAAACGGAGTCAATTTGCTTTCGGCAAGCTGCGAAGAAGAAGCATATCCTGTATGCGACAGATGAGCAGCCATGCATCGGCAGTAAAAAGGACCGTTTTATCCCATTTTTTCTAACAATATAAAAACACCGCCTAATGAAGACTCGTTTTGCAAATTTGTTTTTTGCCATGCTCATCTTTTTGCCGGGCATTTCTTTCGCGCAGCTCATCGCAGTAAAAGATTCCATTTGCGTCATGCAAGGACAGCCTATCGTGTACAATGTCACCGCCAATGATAAGTTTGACTCTATCATGCCTCCCCCTTCCAGCCTAATCAATGTCTTTTGGGTACAGCCCATATCCCCGTGTATAAATTTGTCGTCTAAGGGGGAGCTTAGCTTTTCGCCGGAATTTATGTGCTGTGGTCAAACCCTCAAATACACCTATCGTTACGAAAGCTGCGACACGTGTACCGCCGAGGTGACCATTGTGATAAAATGCCCTAAGCCAGATTGCTTTTTTGTGAATATGGAAGATTTTATTGTGCCAGATTCCAATGAAAACCCCCGCTGTGCCTTGGCCTGCGAAAAGGCTGTCTCGTCTTATTTCGCCACCGATAACCCCGGTAGCACCTATAGCTGGTCGGTCACGGGAGGCAGTTATGTGCCCGGCCTGAATGCGGCCACCATTGATGTGACTTGGGGGGCTAAAGGCCCTGGAGCGGTTTCTGTGTCGATCACCAATGGCGGTGTCACGACTACTATCAAAGCCTGCGTGGACATCCTGGAAGGGCCGGTCGCTTCTTTTGTGCCCTCCACGACCAATGTTTGCCTGAATTCGGCGGCGATCAATTTCATGAATACTTCCACGGGGGCCAGCACTTCCTTTTGGGATTTCGGCGACGGAACAACTTCCACGATGGTCAATGCGATGCACAGCTTCACCACACCGGGGACCCATACCATCTGCCTGTACGTGACGAAGAATAATTTCGATACGGAGGGCAATCCGCTTTGTTGCTGTTCGGACACCGCCTGTGTAGATATCGTCGTGGACTCGCTGGAAGGCCCCAACATCTTTTGCGTCTCCACTTTATGCGCCTATGACAGCACCAAATACTGGACCGACGCTCAGCATTGCGGAACCTATACATGGACGGTGTTGAACGAAATCGGCTTGGCCATTCCTTTCAGCGGACAAGGCAATGATACCATCTGCGTACAATGGGGCGCCGGGCCGGTCGGGACGGTTTCGCTCGTAGTGACGAATTGCGCCAGCGCATATTGCAATCAACCGGTCACGGTGACCATACCGATCATCCCGGCCACCGTTTTGATCGGCGGCGATACAGTTGTCTGCGAACTCGCCAGCGCTACCTACACAGTTCCGAAGTGGATTGGCGTGTATTATGACTGGGAGGTGACCGGCGCCATCAGCTGGACCGACGAGGGGACCCATTCCATCACTGTTCATTGGGGTTCTGCCGGCACCGGAACGATCACGCTGAAGTATTATAGCGACTTTCTGGGTGGATTGCCCGGCCAAGACCCGGCCGATTGCATGGGCACCGCCACGCTCACCGTTCATATCAAGCCTCGTTTCGAGGTTACTCCTCCCTTGAAGTCCGTGGTATGCGCCAATGACGTTTCCATCTATTCGGCGTTCCCTGCGACCACTTACCACTGGACGATCAGCGGCGGTCCGGTCCCCAATTTTTCTGGAGACGGAACGGATAATATCCTCGTGACCTGGGATTCCGGGCCGGGTAATTATGTGATTACGGCTACACCGATCGATACTACGCTGTATTGCAACAAAGTCGTAACCAAATTTATGCAGGTGGTGGAAGTGCCGCTGCCAACCGGGATTGTGGGTCCCTTAGAGATTTGCCCCGGCGAAACCTACACCTATTTTGGTCAAACCAACCAGGCGGGTGTCGGGTTTACCTGGACCGTCACCAATGGTATTTTGAACAGTACTACCGGGAACCCCGTGGCCGTAACCTGGGGCGCTGCGGAACCTTATATGCTCAGCCTGCAACAATTCATGCTCGCTCCACCAAAGTGTAGCTCGCAGGTGATCACCCAGGCCGTGCAACCCAAGTTGATATCCCCCTTTACTATCGCGGGTCCGTCATCTGTTTGCATCAATTCTTTGCAGAATTACATGGCGGTCTCTGTCCCGCCCCAACATGCGGATGCGACGTATCACTGGGAGTTTACATTGGCTACTGCTACATTGGGCAGTGTCGTCGGCGGACAAGGGACTGATCAGATCCATGTACAGTGGAACAATACCTCGGGATTGGCTGACCTAGTGTTGAAAATCGTATTGTGCGGTGACACACTCTCGTCTATTATTCAAGTAATGATCAATGCCCCGACTCCACCAGTCATTACGCAAAACAATACGCTCTGCCCCGGTGTGCCGTTCATTTTGGACGCGGGTCCCGGTTCTTTTTACGAATGGTCAATCAGTCCTACGCAATTCACACAAACCATCACGACCTCGAATGTCGGCACGTACTCGGTGACAGTCACCGATGCCAATGGCTGCAAAGCCAACGGTAGCTACACGGCGGTTGCACTCCAGGGGCCGCCATCTACCCCGCCCGTCTTCATCGAGCTTTGTATCAATCCGCCCTGTGTCCCATCTACGGTTCCTATTAATGGCCCCGTCGGCACGTATTCGTATGCCTGGACTTGCTTGAATGTCACTTCCGGTACCAGCATTCCAATACCCTCAGGCACCACCAACGTTTTGACCCACATCAATACCTGTGTAAAAGCAACCTTCCTTTATACCGTGACCATAACCGACATAAATGGTTGCACAGCAACTGCTGAAACTACCGTGATTCAAACGGATGTCTGTCCCGACCCGCAATGCACTCCGGATCCCGCTGCCTCGATTTCCTTTACAGCCGTTAATCGGATGCCCGATTGCAACACGGTGGATTTTACCGCCCTGCCGGTCAACGCCTCACTGGTCGGATGGCAGTTCGGAGACCCGTACGGCGGTTTGAATACCGGTAGCCTGGCGCTTGCTACGCATACTTACCCCCAGGTAGGTGATTACACGGTTGTACTGTCGGGGAAAGCACTCAATATAGGTACTCAGCCTCCCGATTCTTGCATAATAGCCTTCTCCGGCATTGTTCATATCCCCTTGGTGGCCGATTTCAGCTACGCCGTCAGCTGTTCGACCATTACTTTTACCAATCTGACCACCTATAATACCTTGCCCGATCAGCCCACCAGCTGGTTATGGTCATTTGGCGATCCGGCCAACACCACGTCTGGGCTGGAACACCCCCTTCCATTCTCCTATCCTGCTCCGGGACCCTACACCGTCACCTTGATCGTAACGAACGCCCAGGGTTGCCAGTCCACCGTGGTAAAAACCATCATGGCCGGCGGAGCGCCAGTGCCGGGTATTTCGATGGTGACAAATCCGGCTTGCGTGGGCGATCCTGTAGCATTCTTCGGAACGGGCGCCGGGGTCACGGGTTGGTTATGGGATTTTAAGGACGGCTCGACCAATGGCAGCCAGAATCCTTTGCACAGCTACCTCACGCCGGGGCCACGCAATGTTATGCTGACCGTCACGGATGCCGAAGGCTGTACCAATATGAATTCCCTAATCCTAATCATCAATGCTTTGCCGGCTACTGCTGCCATCACTGTCGGGCCGCCCGGACTAACGATTTGTGTAGGCATGAGCGTGAATCTCACCGCCCCTTCGGGGCTGGGGTACACGTATTTTTGGTCGGATAGTCCCGCCACTACCACCCAAACCCTTACGGCTACTCAAGCCGGCATGTACAGCGTGACCGTCACCAATGCCGATAGCTGCACGATGATGCCCGACCCGGTGACCGTGGTCGTGATTCCTTTGCCGCCGGCCGCCGTTTCTGGCAACCCCTACATTTGCGGCGGCGTCTGTACAATGCTCAGTACGGCGATAGGGCAGAATTACACTTACCTATGGTCACCGAACGGAGAGGTTACCAGCGGCATCAGCGCTTGTGGTGCGGGCCTCTATTCCGTCACCGTGACAGATCCAGCGTATGGCTGTTCGGCAGTTTCAGCGCCGTTCGATGTTTTTAATGCGGTACCTCCAGCCTTCGGCATCACCGTCACCCCGAAAGCCTGCGAGGGGATGCCGGTAACGCTCAGTGTGAGCACCGTCCAATCCAACCCCAACATCATCTATGCCTGGAACAACGGCGCTACCGGGCCTTCGATTACCGTCACCCAAGCGGGTAACTACATCGCGGTCGGCAGGGATACGGTTACGGGTTGTACGGGCACAGCGAGCGCGGTTATCCATCCCCTGCCCGATCTCTGCTTAGTGCCCGTGGGCTGCTACGAGGCTTGCAACCCCGATACGATCTGTGGGCCAACGGGATTGACCACTTATCAGTGGAATAAGGATGGGGCGCCTATTATGGGCGAAACCGACTCCTGTCTGGTGGTCACACAAAGCGGAAATTACAGCCTGACCGGCACCAATGAGTTCGGCTGCTCCCTCACCTCGGACACGCTTATGCTACAGGTGATCGATTGCACTTGTTATGGCTTGAGTGCTTCGGCAACGCCTGCTGGAACAGACAGTTGTTGCTGGAAGCTCAGTTACAACAACCCCCTCAGCACTCTCTACAGTTTGGTGATCCACAGTAGTGATGCCGATCTTAGTTTCAGCGGCTTGAACGCATCCTTTAGTGATATTCCGGGCATCAATACCATAGCACTGTCAAACAGCGTAAGCAATACGATGCCCTTGCCGTCCGGTGTACAGAGCAACTTTCTTACCGTCTGTTTGAGCAACGTGCTAAACACGCCGCAGCAAATCATTTTCGACTGGTATGATGCCAACGCCAATATCCTTTGTTCCGACACGGTGGACTTGTTCTCCCAACACCTACTTTTGGACACAATCTTCTTGTGCCCAGGCAAAAGCATCATGCTCGGGGGAGCGAATTACACTGCCCCGGACGTTGTCATGGTTACCTTACCGGGTACCGGAGGTGAGTGCGACACCTTGGCTACTTATTACCTTCTCCTTGCTCCGGTACACACCGTAACGCTAACCTGTCCGCCCGATATCACGGTCAACGCCGCGTCGGGACAAACCTCGGCCGTGGTCAATTATGCGAGTCCAACGGCTACCAGCACTTGCCCAGGCAGTATTCCGACCTTGACGCCAATAGCAGGTCTGCCCAGTGGCAGTGCGTTCCCGCTCGGCGAAACAGCCGTGTGCTACATTGCAAAAGACGGAGACAACTGCTGCAGCAACGTGGACACTTGCTGTTTCAAAGTGACCGTGACCAACGAGGAACCCTGTGATGAGCAGACGATTGACTGTATCAAATTCGAGGAGCTGAGCATCACCAAAGATGCGGCGGGCAACAACACCTACCGCATCCGGGTAATAAACAACTGCGCTGATCCACTCATTTACGCCGCATTTCAAGTGCCCGATGGCATCACTGCCGATACCCCGGTGGACAACTCGGTTTATACGGCACCCAGTGGGCATCAGTACGATGTGCGCAGCCCGAACTTTTCTCCGTTCTATTCCATACGTTTCAAATCCAAAACGACCGGCATCAGCAATGGCCAATCGGACATTTTCGAATATACCCTCCCGCCGCAAATTTGTCATGCCTGTATCCTTGCCTTCGTGCGCCTCAGCACACGGGTTTCCTACCAAGCGCACCTGTGCTGCGTGATGACGAACAGCTTGGTTGTCTCACCCGTCGTCCAGGATTTGCTGGAACCGGCCACCAACGTAGTCAAGGAATTCAAAACCGTTGAGCATGGCTTGCCCGTCCAATTCACCGTCTTCCCCAACCCGACGGATGGCACACTCTTCGCCGACCTTTCGGACTGGCGGGGTGAGCAATTGCAGGTGCAGGTGCTCAACAGCCTGGGGCAGCAATTGCAAAACCTCACCATGACCGCAGATGGAATGCCACAGCTGATTGAACTGCCCAAAGGATTGGCCGAAGGCCTGTACTTTTTTGACATTTTGACGGAGAAAGGGCAAAGGCAAACGCTGCGGTTCGTGTTGCAGCATTGAGGCGTTGGAGGCTGTCTCATAAGTAAGTTTAGAGGGGTTTAGAGCATTGCTTCAAAGCATTGATTTTCAGGAGGATGAATTTTTCCAAACCCCTCTAAACCTTTTTTCTAAACCCCTCTAAACCAGACTTGTGGGACAGCCTCTTTTTGTACGCAGTAGCCATCATTCCACCAGCACAAATCCCGCCCATACATACGGGCTGTCCGGGTACTTCGCCCGCATGGCTTGTTGAGCGGCCCGGAAGGCCGTCTGGACCGGCGCCTTGCGATCGAGGTACTGGCGGTAAAATTCGGTCATCAGTTCCACCGTTTTTTGGTCGCTGACTTGCCAAAGGCTCATCAGGAGGTACTTCGCACCGGCTATTTTGAAGGCGCGTTGCAGGCCGTACACTCCCTCGTTCCCTTCGATCTGGCCCAGCCCGGTTTCGCAGGCGGAAAGGACGACCAATTCGGTATTCGAAAGGTTTTGCTGACTGATCTCATAAGCGGTCAGGACGCCGTCTTCACCTTGTGCGGGCGGGTAGCCGCTGGTCCAGGCGGCGTTGGCGCTGGCCAGGAGGAGGCCGGAGCGGATCATCGGGTGATCGGAAGCCCGAAAAGTTATTTCTGCCGGTCTACTGCCGGGTGCTGCCGGCCGGTTGTTTTTCGGGTCGGGGAAAACGTAGCCGTGTGTCGCCAGATGCAGAATGCGTGGGGAAGGTTCGGTGCGGCCGAGTTGTTTGAAGACTTCCTCGGTAGCGGCGGAGCCGGTCCGGATTTGGGTACTGAATCCGTTTGCCTGGAGCAATGTCGCGATGGTTTGTACTTCGGAAGCGGTGGCGGGCAGAAATTTCCAGGGGTCGCCGGCACGGGTTAAGATGTCCTTTGGGGAAACAGTAGCCGGGACATCGGCATCGTATTGAATGCCACCGAAGAGCGCCGCTTCGGTCGACGTTGCTGGTGGGCCGGCGTTTTGGTTAACCAATTGCCGGGTGCTGCCAAGGACGATCACTTGGGTATGGTCGCCAAAGATCAGGTGGGGAGCAACCGGGATCGCCCCCAGGTTGATCCGATGGAGTAAGCCGGCGGGGGAACAATACACGGTGTTTATATTTTCAAGCAATGGGAGGAGGGGCTGCCAGATCAATGCAAAGACGGCTTTCCCGGTCTGGGAGGTATAGAATTCATCAATACGGTCCATGTCGTTGCTTGTAGGCAACAGTTTCGCTAAACGTTGCTCTTCAAAGAGCGGCACCAGCTGTGGGCCTGGGTCCCCGGGACGCAACACCAGCGCGGCGTAGCGGATGCTGTCAGGAGGATCGGGCGCGTAGCTGCGGTAATGTATAAATTCGATAGCCGCTTCGCCTGGCTTCAAGGCCGCCTGAACTTCCCTCCAGCCCACTTGCCGGAGGGCCTCGCCAAAGCCGGTCACGGTACGGACGAGTTCTTTTTCGGTACTGTTGGCGGTGGCTTCCAGGTCGTCAACGCCCTGGCGATCAGCAATGGGTTTGGCGTATTCTTTGGCTAACCGGCGTCGAAAGGATTTGAGCAGGTTGTTCAGCTGCCTGGCCGCCGTATCAGAGGCCGCCAGGTTACTGATGCGGGAAGAAACGTTGAGCAGAAAACCTTTGTGAAAGAGGGCGTTATCGTAGCAATGGGCGGTAAATTCAGGAAATTCCGCCCGCGTTATTTGGGCAAAGGCATGATAGGAGTCGAGGTCTTTGCTAAAAAGCTGGACGTATGCGAATAATTCCCGATCGGAGAGAAAACGCGACGATTTAAGGAGGAGGGTGTTGGTAATGGCTTCGGCCTCCAGATAGAGGCCCCCGGCTGCCCGATAGTGTCCTGTTTCAGCATACAGTCCCGCAAATTTGTTCAGGCATTGGGCATACTGGGGATGTTCCTTACCCAACGCTTTTTCAAAAATGACTTTTGCTTCCCGGTAAAGCGAATCCGCTGTTTGATATTGACCCATGCGCTGGTACAGTACCGCCAGGTTACTCAGGCATTCGGCATAATTGGGATGTGCTTTGCCCACTACATTTTTCCAAATGGCTTTTGCTTCCCGGTAAAGCGAATCAGCCGATTCGTAGTGACCCATATCGGTATACAAGAGGGCCAGTTGGTTCAGGCTGCCGGCATATTCGGAATTTTCCCGGCCCGATATTTTCCCCCGTATGGTCAGGGCTTCGAACAAGTGCCGCTCGGCAGCTGGGTAAAGGCCGATCCTGGCGTACAAGATGGCCAGGTTGTGCAGACTTTTAGCATAATACAGCGATTCATGGCCCGATGCTTCCCCCCATATTGCTTTGGCTTTGAGGTATAACCGTTCGGCGGGTGCGTAGCGCCCCATGTTGTAGTACAGGTTTGCCAGGTTATTCAGGCTGGCTGCATAGTCGGGATGATTTTCACCCAATTTTGCTTCCCGGATGGCTTTTACCTGCAGGAAGAGCGGCTCTGCGGATTCGTAGCGCCCCATGCGGTCGTACAAAATCGCCAGATTATTCAGGCTTTTGGCATGGTCCGGCGACTCGTCACCCGACTCTTTTTTCCAAATGGTTATGGCTTGCAGATAAAGCGGTTCGGCCGCTTCGTACTGGCCCATATCATTGTACCAAAGCGCCAGATTATTCAAACTTCGGGCATAGTCGGGATGATTTTCGCCCAATTTTTCTCCCCGGATGGCGATGGCGGCGAGGTAAAATGGCTTGACTTTATCCAGGTATCCGCAAATGTTATT
>JBKJKS010000063.1:0-5699 GCA_046597295.1 Saprospiraceae bacterium | reverse complement strand
CAATACCATCACCGGGGTAGGCTTCGAATTGTATCAAAATTAACCCAACCCCTTTGTCAATAAGACTGCCGTCGGATTTCACTTGCCCGAGGCGACCGAGGCGACCCTGACGGTGTACGACGAAATGGGCCGCCTGGTCCATGCCCAAACCGGCCAGTTCAGCAAAGGCTACAATACCTTCCAACTGGAACGCGCCCTGCTGAATGCCTCCGGACTGCTCATCTACAAACTGGAGACACCCGAGCATAGCGCGACCCGGAAGATGCTGCAAGTGAAATAGTTAGGAGACAGGGGACAGGAGACAGGAAACAGGAGACAGGAAACAGGAGACAGGAGACAAGAGACAGGAGTTAGGTCCGAGCGTGATTTCGCCCCTGACTCCTAACCCCTAATTCCTGACTCCTAACCCCTAATTCCTAATTCCTAACTCCTAACTCCTGTCTCCTATCTCCTGTCTCCTAATTCCTAACCCTCTTCGCAATAGCGTCGGCCCACTCGGGTGCATCGTTCAGGCTTTCGACCAGGTCGAGGTGTTCACCGCCCCATTTTTCAAAATCCTCCTGGTATTCTTCCAGCACCTCGACGGTTGTTTCAAGGCAGTCGGAGGTGAAGGCCGGACAGAAAACCAGCATGCGTTTGACGCCTTTTTCTTTCGCCAATTGCTCGATCACTTTCACTGTATAAGGCTGCACCCAAGGGTCGTTCCCGAGACGCGATTGGAAACATACCGTGTACTGATCCGGGCGCAAACCCAGTTGGGCCACAATTGCCCGCGTGGTGGCGTAGCACTGGGCCGAGTAGCAGAACTGATTGGTGGGGGTCAGCGTCTGGCAGCAGTCGGCGCTTTGCAGGCAATGGTTAAAGTCATCCCCTTTACGGATCTGCCGCTGCGGCAAACCGTGGTAGCTGAACAAGATGTGGTCGTAACTGGCCAGGTCATACTGGCGGGAATTTTGCACGAACAGGGAGATCATGGGTTCCCAGGTGCTGTACGCGCTGATGAAATCCACCGATGGGACCAGTTGTTTGGTGGAGAGCACGCGCATAACTTCTTCAAAGACCGAACCCGTGCTGGCGCTGGCGTACTGCGGAAACAGGGGGAATACCACGATCTTGCTCACTTTCGCCGCCATCAGCCGGTCAATGGCCGAATCGATGGACGGGCTTTGGTAGCGCATGGCCAGTTCGACATGGTAGTCGGCGCCCAATCGCTCCTGCACCATCTGGGCCAGGCGCAGGCCATTGTATTTCAGGGGCGAACCCGCCTCCGTCCAGAGCGACTGGTAGGCCTTGGCCGACTTGCCCGACCGGAACGGCGCGATGATGCCCCGCACCAGCAGGTTGCGGGCCAGGGGATTGATATCGATGACCCGCGGGTCGAGCAGGAATTGTTTCAAATACCGGTACACCGCCGGGCGGGTGGGTGCATCGGGCGTACCAAGATTAACGAGCAGAATACCGGTCATGCAAATGAATGATGAGTGATAAATGATTAAGCCATTTCAAACTGCAGCTTCGCCAGGCTGCTGTATGCCCCGTCCTCCCGGTTCGACAGTTCCTCATGCGTACCCTGTTCTACAATCCGGCCGCCTTCCAGCACGTAAATGCAGTCCACCTCGCGAATCGTGGCCAGGCGGTGGGCAATGATGATGCTGGTGCGGTTTTCCATCAGGTTATGGAGGGCATCCTGCACGACCTTCTCCGACTCGGCATCCAGCGAGGACGTGGCCTCATCCAGCAGCAGGATAGCCGGGTTACGCAGGATGGCGCGGGCAATGGCGATGCGCTGGCGCTGACCACCGGAAAGCTTAATGCCCCGTTCGCCGACCACCGTTTCCAGCGCTTCCGGGAACGTGCGAATGAAATCCCAGGCGTGGGCCTGGCGCGCGGCTTCAATAATTTCCGCCTCCGTGGCGTCGGGCTTTCCATATAAAATGTTCTCGCGGATGGTGCCGCCGAAGAGAATGACTTCCTGGGGCACGATGGCGAAGTTCTGCCGGTAAGCTTCCAGTTCGTAGTCGTAGATTTCCCGGCCGTCGATGGTGATGCGCCCGCTGGTGGGGAAGTGAAATTGCAGCAGCAACTGCATGATGGTGGATTTACCGGCGCCGCTCTGCCCGACGATCGCCACTTTTTTCCCGGCGGGAATGTCCAGGCTCACCCCTTTCAGCACTTCCACATCGGCCCGGGTCGGGTAGGAAAATTGTACATGCTGGAAAGACACGTTGCCTTTCAGCCGTCCGGTCGCCATGTTGCCCCGCACCCGCTCCTCCATTTCAGTCGGCGACTTCAGAATCTCGCGCAGCCGCTCCGTGGCGCCGACCGCGCCGACCAGTTCCGTGTAAAAGTTGCCCAGACTAGCAATGGAGCCGCCGATGATCGCGGTATAGGTCACAAAGGCGATGAGCTCGCCGGCGGTGATCTGTTGGGTTTGCACCATGTACATGCCGTAGCCGATCACAAAAAACAGGGCGCCGAACAGCATGGTGATGATGAACACCGCAAATATGGCCCGCCCTTGCGCATAGCGGAGCGAAACGCCGACCACCGTCGAGTTGGACCGGCCGTAACGCCGGCTTTCGAATAGTTCGTTGGTAAAGGCCTTCACTGCATGAATGGATTGCAGCGTTTCATCCAGGATGGTGTTCGTCTCGGCCAGTTTGGTCTGCCGCTCTTTGGAGAGCTTGCGCACCCAGCGTCCGAAAAACATGGCGCCGATGACAATGACCGGAAAGGTCAGCAACATCACGCTGGCCAGTTTCTGCGACATCCAGAGCAGCACACCAATGCCGCCCACCAGGATGATGATCTGGCGCAGGAATTCGGCCAGCACGAAATAAAAAGTGTTGTAGAGTTTTTCCACGTCGTTGGTGAGGCGGCTGACCAGTTCGCCGACGCGGCTTTTTTCAAAGAACACCATCGGCAGGGCAATGATGCGCTTGTACAGCGCAACCCGGATGTCCGCCGTGCCCCGTTCGCTCACCTGCGCAAACATCATGACCCGCAGATAGGAGACAATACCCTGGAAAATGAGAATACCCATTAGCCAGAAACCGACCTTTCGCAGGTCGATGTCCACAATATTGCCCTGGGCGATGTCGAGCATCTGGCCGATGATCTTGGGAAAGACCAGAAAGACCGAGCTGCCCAGAAACAACAGCACCAGACCAAAGATAAACTTCCAGCGATATGGGCGGAAATACTCGAATATCTTTAAAGCTTCGCGCAGGCTCTCGCGTGACAATTTGGGGCGGGGTAGATCATTTTCTTGCATGGTACAAAGTTCCGCAGCAAAACCGAGAAAACCGGCAAAGGTTGGCACCGACGAGCAGCAGAACCGGGCGCTGGGCAGATTCGTGGCTTTATTGTGACAAGAGGGCCACTAGTCGCAGCTTGTTGCTGGCTATCAGCTCACCCGTAGTCCGTTCTCCACCGGGCGTTCGGGTTGCAGCAACACCACTCCCCCACCCGCCTGCACCAGGCCCAGGACCAGCACCTCGGAAAAAAAATTGGCGATCTGCTTGGGTGGAAAATTCAGCACGGCAATGATCTGGCGCCCCACCAATGCGTCGGGCGTGTAGAGGGCGGTGAGCTGCGCGCTGCTCCGCCGTTCGCCGATCTCCGGACCGAAATCGATGCGCAACTGCCAGGCCGGCTGCCGGGCAGTTGGAAAATCGGTGGCTTCGACGATTGTGCCGACCCGTAATTCGACTTGCTGAAAATCCTGAAAAGTAATCGTGTGCATGATTCGATAAAATATTTTAGCTTGATAACGTGCAGGTTATGTACTTTTCAGCGCCCTTATGCCGGTGACTACCGTTTATCCAGGACATTTTGTCCGGCCTACGTTTTATGTTTTGGGCTAAAACATACGATTATTGCGTCTTCATCCATCCGCCTTTTTAAAAACGATAAAACCGAAAAATGAATTCAAGACCGCTCATCCTGCTCCTGTTCGGCGTCTGGAGCGTCATTTGCTGGCGCTGGTACGTTTGCAATATCAAGGAAAGCTGCGGCCCGGTCGCTGCCGCTTCCGCCCGGCCCATCGTGGAAACATCGCCCATCGAGCCGGATTCCAGCATTGCCCAGATCCAGGCCGCCCAACGCGCCGCAGCGGATAAACCGGTGATGAGCAGCTCGCGCAGCAATCCGAACTTTACCAAATTGAAGGCCATCGACCCCAACGACATCGAATCCGTACAGATGGAGGAAGTGGAAGACCGCGTGGTCATCCATTTTCCCTACAACTCCGTACGGCGCGAAGATAGCGACGCCATCGACGCCTACCTGTCGCGACTGGCCAGTTATCTCATCGCCTCCGGGGAAAAAGTTTACATCGGCGGCCATACGGATTTTGTCAGCGACAGCCAGAACAACCGGCGGCTGGGCCTGCAGCGGGCCCAGGCCATTCGCAGTAGCCTGATGAACAAAGGCGTGAACCGGGCGCAAATCACCGTCCAATCGCACGGTGAAAGCAAACCGGTCGGCTCCAACGATACGCCCCAGGGTCGGTACATGAACCGCCGCGCGGAAATACGCGTAACCGATTAAGGCGCTTCGCCGGTACCTTCTATTCAACACCTCATCTCTGAACAGTCTTCGCCATGTTTGAGCAAAACATTACCCAGGGCCCCGGAACGGGCACCTTCACCAGCCACACCTTCGAAATTCTCATCATGCTCCTGGGGGCATTCCTGCTGGGCCTCTGGCTGGGCTGGGCGCTCTGGAGCCGCTATAAGGAAATGGCCGACCAGCTGCGCCTGGAAAACATGAGCAACCTGGCCGCCGCCGAAGCCCTGCGCACCGACCTCGTCACGGCCCGCAACCGCATTGTCGTGCTGGAAACCGACGGCACCAACCTGACGACGCAGGTGGCCAGCCTCAATCGCAACAACACCAATATGCGCGAACGCATCACCGAACTGGAGAGTGAACTGACGGCCGCCTCCACCCATATTCGCCAGTTGGAAACGGAGCTCGGTCTTTCCTATGATCCGGATACGGTGATTGTCGATGATGTGCCTTTGGAAATAATGGCTTATGGCGACGAATATCCACTGGCGACCGAGCCGGAAGAAATGGAAAGCGAGGTCGACCTGATGATCGAAGAAGAAGTGCCGCCACCGGTCGCCACCGAAGCGCCGGCCATTCTGAACATCGAGCCGCTGCCGGTGGTGGAGGCCAGACCCCGCGAAGTAACCGTGACCATCCCGGAAATGACCTTCAACGTGCCGATCGCCGAACCGATGGCCAACCTCCAGCCGCAACCGCCGGTCGTCGAACCCTTCGAAATTATCCAACCGGCGCCGGAAACGACCGACACCATCGTGGCGCCACCCATGCCCCTGGGCGCATCTGACGACCTGACGGTCATCGAAGGCATCGGTCCCAAGATCCAGATGCTGCTCAACCAGTACGGCATCTATACCTACCGCCAGCTGGCCGACACCGATGTAGCGCGGATGCGCGACATCCTCGCCGCCGCCGGCCCGCAGCTGGCCATGCACGATCCCGGCACCTGGCCCTCGCAGGCCAACCTGGCCGCCAATGACCAGTGGGAAGCATTGAAGTCCATTCAGGGCTTTTTGAAGGGGGGCAAGGTGAATAAGCAATAGGCAGGGGGCAAATTAGCAAAGAGGCAAAAAAGCAAAAGGCAAAAGTAGAGCCATCCCCGGATGTACGGGGATGGCTCTTGTCTT
>JBKJKS010000678.1:0-12175 GCA_046597295.1 Saprospiraceae bacterium | reverse complement strand
TGCTGTTCGCCACGATCTTACTGACTGCCGCCATCGCCACCGCTTTCAGCCTCTTTCACTACGTAAACGATACCAACCGCCGGCTGGCCCGCTTTTTCGAGAGTGTACGCTATTCCGATTTTGCCATCCGGTTTTCTTCGGCCAGGGAAAAAGGGCATTCCTTTGCCGAGGTCAACCGTGAATTCAATGCGGTGCTGGAAGCCTTTCGCCAGACACGGGCAGAAAAAGAAGC
Source organism: Saprospiraceae bacterium (assembly GCA_046597295.1). Lineage (GTDB taxonomy): Bacteria > Bacteroidota > Bacteroidia > Chitinophagales > Saprospiraceae > M3007. Next base: position 11,943 of record JBKJKS010000678.1, on the reverse strand, counting down.
CAACCTGCTGTTCCTGAATACCCTGGTGCAGCACCTCGGTACGGGCATCCTGGCTTTCGATGCGCAAATGGGCGTGCTGTTGTCCAATAATGCCGCCTTCCAGGTGCTCGGGGTGTATCGCCTGCACCATTTACAGGACCTGCCCGAGCGGCATAAATTGCTGGCGCAATTCGTACAAAATCTGAGTGCCCGTAGTAAGCTGCTTTATCAGCCCGAAGCAGGCCGCCAGCTGGCCATCCAGGGCGTTTCGTTGAACCTGCAGGGTAGGGTAGTGCGGCTGTTAACCCTGCAGAACATCCACCCGGAGCTGCAGCGCAAAGAATTGGATGCCTGGCGCGACCTTACGCGCGTGTTGCGCCATGAAATCATGAACTCCGTAACGCCCATCGTTTCGCTGATTGAGACCATGCAGGACATCGTACGTACGGATCTGAAACAATCGGCATCCTCCGACGCACTGGCTGATTTGGAAGAGGCCCTGGACGTAGTGGCTGTCCGCAGTCGGGGCCTGATGGATTTTGTCCAGGCGTACCGGAGCTTTACCGCCATTCCGCCGCCCAAAATGGAACGCCTGGCCGCCAGGAAACTACTGGAGCGGGTGGTCCAGCTGGCCGCTGCCGATCTGAAGGGTGCGTCGATCCGCAGTGAAGTGTTTGTTGTACCAGAGGATTTGCCGCTGCAGGCCGATGCTTCCCAGATTGAAATGGTCCTGTTAAACCTCGTCAAGAATGCCCGCGAGGCTTTTCAAACAACGACAGGGGAGCAGCAGGACCAGCGCATTACCCTGCGGGCTGGTGCCGACCACAAAGGGCGGGCATTCATCGAGGTGGAAGACAATGGTCCGGGCATCGGCCCGGACCTACGCGAAGAGATTTTTATTCCTTTTTTCACCACCAAGGTGACGGGTACCGGCGTAGGTCTGAGTATTTCCAAGCAGATCATGCAGTTGCATGGCGGCGACATCCGGGTCAGTACGTCCACCGGTGGCGGTACGCGGTTTGTGCTGGATTTTTGAATTTTTCTGAACGGTATAGGATATGATCAATGGTAGCCGGAATGACCAGATAGTTTTCGTTATTTTTGTTCTATAATTTATATTATGTTAAATAAACGGCTAAAAGATTGTGGGGAATGGTTTGTGGAACAGTTTGTACGTTTATGGGCGTTCGGTTTTCAAATTTTCAAATTTCCATGCTTACAGACTGGCCGCTGGCCTTGTTTTTCCTGGTCATTGCCTTCACATATGCCTCGGTCGGTTTTGGCGGCGGTTCCAGCTATCTGGCCATTTTGGCCATCGCGGGGCTGCCATTCCTGGAAATCCGGTTGACGGCACTGATCTGTAATATCATCGTGGTGAGCGGCGGCACGTTGCTTTTTTTTCAAAACAAGCAACTCGATTTCAAGAAAATATTGCCTTTGGTGGCCGCCGGCATTCCCTTCGCCTTCTTGGGAGCAAGTATGCGGATAGAAGAACATACCTTTTTTAAAGTACTTGGCATCAGTTTGTTAATGGCCGCTACCCTCTTGTGGCTCCAACCCCAACCGGTCGGGAACGACCCGGTGGCCCCTCCCCGACCGGTACGCGACGCGCTGCTGGGCGGAGGCATCGGCTGCTTGTCGGGTATGGTCGGTATCGGGGGGGGAATATTTTTATCGCCGTTGCTGCATTTATTTCGTTGGGATACCGCCCGTAAAATTGCCGCCACCGCCAGCGTATTCATTTTAGCCAATTCACTGGCCGGCATGGCGGGCCAATTGACACATTTGCCTGCTGCTCCGGATTGGGGTCGGATCGCCCTCCTGGGCAGCGCCGTGTTTCTCGGCGGACAGGCAGGTTCCCGCATCAGCATCACCTGCTTCCATCCCCGCTTCATCCGCCGGGTGACGGCCGTTTTGGTGTTTGTGGCCGGGCTGGAGGTGCTTTGGAAACACTGGACTTCATGATGAATGGTGTGTTCTCAAAATCATCATTCATCAAGGATGTGCTGCCACCCACACCTCCCCATCCTCGAATACCTCTTTTTTCCAGATCGGTACAGTTTGCTTTAAGGTGTCGATAGCAAATCGGCAGGCTTCGAAAGCCGCATCGCGGTGCACCGCCCCTACGGCAATGACCACGGCTACCTCGCCAACAGTGAGCAAGCCAATCCGATGGTGCATGGCTACCGCCTGCACCGGCCACCGCTCGAAAGCCTGCTCCGCGATCTTGTGCATCTCCCGTTGGGCCATGCTTGCGTAGGCTTCAAATTCCAGGTGCATGACGGCTTTACCTTTCGTCGCGTCGCGCACGGTGCCGATAAACACATCCACCCCACCGCTCGCCGGACCGGTAACCCGGGCAATACAGGCCATAACGTCCAATGGACTGGCTGAAATCAGCACCTGGATATTCATCATTTATCATTCCTTTCACCCGCCACTTACGGGCGGAATCACCGCAATTTCGTCTTCCGGGAGCAGCAGGGTGTCGGAAGACGCGTATTCTTCGTTGACGGCCAGCAGAAAAGACGCCAATCGTCCGAGGCGCGGGTATTGTTCGGATAAAAGTTGTTTCAGTTGCCCGGCAGTGGTGCCGTTTGGCAACTCCAGGAGCAAAGACGGTGCGCCGCAGATGTCGCGGGCAATACCAAAGGTGTGGATTTTGAGGTGCATTTTCAAACGTGGTTAAGTGGATGTGCGCCGCCTTCCAGGGAATAGGCCATCTCCGGGCGGTGCTGTTGCCACAGTTTCACCGCCGCTGCGCTGCGCCGGCCTGATGCACAGTAGAATAGAACGGGTAGTTGGGCCGGTATTTCCGCCCAGCGTTGGCCGAGTTCGGCCAAGGGAATATGCAAGCCGCCGAAGTGAAATCGCGCCCGCTCTTCGGCATTCCGGACATCGACCAGCGTATACGCGTCCGGCTGAGCGGCCGCCAATTCGGCTGTTGTGACGCACCGCACGGCCTCCGTGTGCGGCAGCGCGGTGATGGGTGTGCGGCTGACGCTACCGATTTTAAACAAACGACTCTCCATGGTCGCCGCATCGAAGACCAACAACCGTCCGGCCAGTGAGTCGGGTCCCCCGGCGAGGTGCTTGATGGCTTCGTTCGCCTGGATGCAGCCGATAATGCCCGCCAGGGCCGGAATAATGCCCCCTTCGGCACAGTTCGGCACCTGGGCAGCATCCACTTCCGGAAACAGGTCACGGTAATGGGGCGAGCGCGAACCGTCGGCATTGGGTGCATTCCAGAGCGCGACCTGACCTTCATACTGGTAAATCGCTCCATAGACTACCGGTTTGCCACCCAACACCGCTGCGTCGTTGATCAGGTAACGGGTCTCGAAATTATCCGTGCAGTCCACCACCAGATCGAATTGGGCAAACAGCGCGAGGACATTTTCCGGCGAAATTTTTTCCAAAAAAGCCTCCACCACGACATGCGGGTTCTGCCGCCCCAGTCGCTCGGCGGCGATGCGGGCTTTGGACTGGCCCACATCGTCAGGCGTATAGAGGATTTGGCGATGCAGATTGCCGGCGGAAACGGTGTCAAAGTCCGCAATGGTAACCTGTCCGACGCCCGCTGCCACGAGATACTGCGCCGCCGGACAACCCAATCCCCCGGCCCCCACCACCAGCACCCGTCCTGCTTTCAGCCGTTGTTGGGCAGCTTCGCCAAAACCGGGCAGGGCGATCTGGCAAGCGTAGCGGATCCGTTCGGAAGGGTCAAGTGCAGCAGTATTGATCATCGGCTGTAGCAGGCATTGGATGGTTCACCGTTCCTGATTTTGTCCGCCTCTTCCGGGGTGTTCACATTCGTCAGCGCCGCCGGGTCTGGTGCGGACAGCAGCAGCACATCCGTTTGCAGCAGCACTTTGCGGGGGCAGGAATAGCCCTGTGCCAGAAAGGCGAGCAGCAGGGCGTAACTCTTAGGTTCCCAAACGGCAATAAGCGGCTCCGGCAGCTGGTCCTGCGGGCTTTGAAAGGCCGTGGCCACCCGGCGTGGCTGCCGATTGGCCAATAAAAATTCCAACGTGGCGGCGTCCAGTAAGGGCAGGTCGCTGGCCGTCACCAGCCAGGCCCGATCCGGTTGGTGGCGAAAAGCCGAAAGGATCGCCCCGAAGGGACCGAGATCAGTAAAAGTGTCCGGCAGGAGCGGATAGGCCGACTCCAGCGCCTGATCGGGACGGCAGGAGATAAACACCTCGGCACAACAAGTGTGGAGCAGGTCGGCCAGGTATTCGCGTTGCGGTTTCCCATGCCAGTCCATCTGGCCCTTATCGCGGCCCATGCGTACGCTGCGTCCTCCGGCGAGCACGAGGCCGTTGACGAGCGGGATGTCGAAAGGGCCAAGTGTGGGTCGGGCGAGTTTGGGATGCTGGGTGTGCTGCATAATTTCAGCTTGGATTGGTTGGCTCAAAAGTAGTTAAAGCCTCTCCCCTACCCTTCCCGGGAAAAGTCACGTTTGCCCCCCGTCTTGGCCATCAGTTTGGTTTCCCGGATAATGATGTTGTGCGAAAGGGCTTTGCACATGTCGTAAACCGTCAGCGCAGCGAGGCTGGCCCCGACCAGGGCTTCCATTTCCACACCCGTTCGGGCGGTCACCGTCGCCGTACAATCGATCACAACGTGCTGATTATCATCCAGATGGATATCAATATGGCAATTATCCAGCCCCAAGGGGTGACAAAGCGGAATGAGGTCGCCGGTTTTTTTGGCAGCCATGATACCGGCCAGTATGGCCGTCTGGAACACGCTGCCTTTCGCGGAGCGTAATTCGTCGCCGACGACTAGTTGGGCCAGCACTTCCTCGGGTAAAATTACGGTACTGCGGGCCGTGGCAGTACGCCGGGTAGGCTGTTTTTGACTGGTGTCGACCATCGTGGCACGGCCGTCAGCATCGAGGTGGGTAAAAGCCATGGTTGAATACGTTTACAAAGATGCAGATTTCCGCGGGCAATCTATCGATGACCCTTAAACCGAACCACCCGAAACACCGCCCCTGCCCTGAACTCCGTCCGTTCCAGCGGCAATTCCAGGAAAGCATCGGTATGGAGCAGATTGGCAAAATCGCCCGACCCATGCCCCTCCAAAGGCTCGGCCCACAGGCGGGCATCCTGATCCTGTTGCAATTTTACCTGGATAAAATACAGCAAAGGCGGCTCAAAGCGCAGGGGCTTTGCTAAAATAGCGAATTCCGGTCCGGTGAATGGAAATTCCAACGAAGCTTCCAGCCAGGGTAATACGTAGCGGTGCAGGCACATAAAGGTCGAAACGGGGTTACCGGGCAGCGCAAACACGACCCCGCGTTCACCAAAGGTACCGAACCAGAATGGCTTGCCGGGCCGCTGCCGGACTTTGTGAAAATGCTTTTGTACGCCCGTTGCTTCCAGGGCCTGCGGGATGTAGTCGAATTTACCCATCGAGACACCGCCACTCAGCAGAATCACGTCGGCTTCGGTCTGGCAACGGGCCACTTCCCGGCAAATGATATCCGGATCGTCGGGCAAATGCAGCATGGCGGCTTCAATACCGTAGGGACGCAGCAGTGCATAAGTAGCATAGTTGTTCGAGCGCCGGATCTGGTAGGGCAAAGGCTTGTCCCCCACGTCCACCAGCTCATCACCGGAGGAAAGGATGACGACGCGGGGCAGTTTTTTGACCAGCAGGTCCGACTTGCCAACCGTAGCGGCCATGTTGATCTGGGTGGGACCAATGATTTGCCCCGCAGCGACAACAACCTCGCCCTGTCGCCGGTCGCTGCCTTGCAAGTGGATGTTCCGTCCGGGTAGCACGGATTCCTGTAAGATACGGGCTACCCCTCCGGTGATCTGTAGGTTTTCGTAGGGAATCACGGTATTGGTGGCGGAAGAACACGCCGCGCCGGTCATGATCTCGATGCAGGTACCGGCCGCTAAGCTGGCCGGCGGCGGATCTCCTGCCGCCTGGACCAGCGCGATCGGGAAAGTACGGCAACCCCGCGCATAATCGGAGTACCGAATCGCGATCCCATCCATGGTGACCCGGTCGTAGGGCGGCAAATCGCGGTCGGCGACAACGTTTTCGGCCAACACCCGACCCTGGGCCGCCAGAAACGGTACGCTTTCCAGCCCGTAATCCTGACGGTGCGCCAGGATAATTTGTTCAGCCTCGGCGACGGTAATCATACATGACTAATGATGCGTTAAAAAATGCGTTTTTTGAGTAAGTCCTCCCGCCCCCTAACTTTCCCAGTTAACCGCCGATGGTCGCCATCGATTCCCCGAGCGGCCGGCCGCGCCGCGCTTCTTCCGCCTCCCAACCGCTTTGGTGACGGCGATTGAAAGCAAATAGCAAATGGTCGGTCAATTCCGCATCATTCAGACCGGCACGCAGCAGATCACGAATCTGGAGTACGCCGTGGTCATAGAGACAGGTTTTCAAGGCGCCCTGGGGTGTAACCCGAATGCGGTTGCAGGTGCCGCAGAAGGTACGCGACCAGGCCGCGATAATGCCCACCTGGCCAAGATGCCCCGGCAGGCGGTAGTTCATGGCCGTAGAAAAGGGCGGATCGGCTACTTTTTCCAGATCAGGCCATTCCCCCCGCAGCGTTTCCAATATCCGACGGTGGTCCCACAGGGGGTGGCTGGCCACGTGATCCCCCCCGTTAAAAGGCATTTCTTCAATAAAGCGCAGCTCCACCGGCAGGTTTTTAGTCATTTTTGCCAGCGGAATAATATCATCGGTATTCTGCCCGTCCATGACGACGGCGTTGATTTTCACCAGGATGGCGTGGCGCAGCAACGCATCCAGCGTGTCCAGCACCCGCGGCAGTTCGTCGCGGCGGGTGATCTGGGAAAAACGTTCCCGGTCGAGCGTGTCCAGGCTGAGGTTGACCGATCGGATGCCGAGTTTTTGGAGTGCGGGTACGTGTGGCGCGGTCAGCACCCCGTTGGTGGTGAGGTTGATCTGTTGCAGTCCGTCGAGCTTCGACAGCGCATGCAGGAATTTCAGCAGGTCTTTGCGCACAAACGGTTCGCCACCGGTGATACGTACTTTAGTAATGCCCAGCCGCACCAGTAGGCTGCACAAGCGCAGCATTTCTTCATACGTCAGCAGTTCGCTGCGCGACAGCCACTCCAAGCCGTGTTCGGGCATACAATAGTGGCAGCGCAGGTTACACCGGTCGGTCACCGCAAGACGCAGGTAGTTAATGATACGGCCATGGTTGTCGAGTAGCACGATTATAACAGGTTTATGGCACCAACAGCGGAGGTTTGCAAAATGAAGATTGTGAACACCACTCCCCTACCCGATGGCCAATGAGTAGTCACTTTGCCAGCCGTAATGCCTCCGCGTAAGCATTCGGCAAGCGGCTTTCTTCTATGGCCTGCGCCGCTTTTTCCACATCATAGTCAAAGCGGATGAACTCCACCTGCAGGCTTTCGGACCGTGTACGGCTGGTCGTTTCCTCCAAATGCAAAAGCGCGTAACAACCACGCGGGTCACCGTCTTTCGGCTTGCCCACCGAACCGATATTAATGGCGTGGCGAAAATGTGGTGCACCCGCAGTGCCGGACGAAAGTACCCGATGATAAGGCTTATGCGTATGCCCAAAGCACAAAATATCGGCGTTCGCACCTTCCAGGATGCGCAGCAGGCTTTTCTCCTCGCGGTCTTCGAACAGGTACTCATTGATTTTTCGCGGGCTGCCGTGGACCAGCAGGAGTTGGAGCCAATCGCCCTCGTTCATCTCCCATTCCAGGCGCAGGTGGCGCGGCAGCCCGCGCAAATAGCGCCGTTCCTCCGCCTGCATGATCGCGTTGGTAAAGCCGATGCTGACCGCGCCATTGGCTTTCTCTTCGTCGGTTTTGTAGGCACATCCGCAGTCGTCGCTGCTACGCCCGATGCCGTAGTCATAGTTTCCGGCAATGGTCGGAATGCCCCGCCGGCGGATTGCCTGGACCACCTCGTTTGGCCAAATGTTATAGCCCACCAGGTCACCGAGACAAAAAATTTGGTCTGGGCGCTGGGTATCGAGGCTGGCAAATAAAGCTTCGAGGGCCGGTAGATTAGCATGAATATCAGAGAAAAGTGCAATGGTCATCGTTGGGAACAAGAAAGAGCGGTGAAGGAAAAATGCTACTGCGCCGGTTCGGTCGGCAGGAACCGGCCGACCAGTATTGCCAGCAATGCCCCGGCAACCGGAGCGGTCAAATACACCCACAGGTGTTCTGTATGCCCGGAAACCAGTGCCGGCGAAAGCGACCGCGCCGGGTTCATGCTGGCTCCGCAGATCGGCCCGGCAAACATGGCTTCCAGCAACACCATACCTCCCACGGCAATACCGGCAAACCACCGGGTCTCTTTCGCGCCCTGTGAGACCCGGATAATGACGAGCATCAGCAGGAAGGTCAAAACGAGCTCAAAAACGAACGATTGGAGCACGGAACCGCGGGGCAGCGTCGCGCCCAGGGTCGCCGATGTGGGAAACAATACGCGCAAAATGCCGCTGGCCAGCAGCGCGCCAGCGATCTGGCTGCCCAGGTAAGGCAATACCTTCCGGCCCGGAAAACGACGAAAAGCCCAAAAACCCAGGGTGACTGCCGGGTTTAAATGGGCGCCGGAGACTTCTCCGAACGCATACACCATGACCATCACAATCAGGCCGAAGGTCAGGGCAATGCCGACGTGCGTGACCGTGCCACCGGTGACCTCATTGGTGATGATGGCGCCGGTACCACAAAAAACGAGCGCGAACGTGCCGAGTAGTTCGGCCAGATATGGTTGTTTCATAGCGCAGTGGAAGGAGCACCGACTGTAGCACTGCGTCTTTCGAGCAGCACTGTGTCGCGCCAGACGCCGTGCAGCTGCCCGATGCGCTCCCGGTGGCCCACCAGCCGGAAACCGGCCTTCAGGTGCAGGCGCACACTGGCTACATTTTCCGGAAAGATGCCGGCTTGCAAGGTCCACAGCCCGGCTCGTTCGCTGGCATCGACCAGGCGTTGCAGCAATTGCGCACCAACGCCTTTCCCCCGGGCGGCAGCGGCCACGTACACACTGACCTCCGCAACCCCGGCATAGACACAACGGCCCGAAACAGGCGTGAGCGCTGCCCATCCGCAGACCAGACCATCGTCTTCAGCGATAAAACGACCGTCTGGAAGATGGGCGGCGTCCCAGGTCGCCCATTCGGGGGGCGTCGTTTCAAAAGTAGCCAGGCCGGTGGCCAGGCCTTCTGCATAAATAGTACGCACGGCGGGCCAATCGGTGACCTGAAGTTCTCGAAGGACGATCATAAAAAAGGGTTTTGTAATCAGCAGCAACCGCTGCCCGGCGCACAGCAGGCTCGACCCGCCTCGGCAGCCAGATCACGCATTTGAATTTTTCTGTTCTCAGCAGTCTGCACTTTTTGCTGCGGATCGCCGCCCGGCGCCTCGGCGTAGACGGTGATGCTGAAAATGCCGGTTCCCGAAGCCAGGAACTCCTGGAGCTGGCCGGCGGTCAAATGCTCCAGCAAAATGTGGTCGGGCACCAGAATAGGTTTTTGCTTTTGTACCACGAGGTTTTGAAATCCCGTTGCGCGGATAAGCGCCAGGTAGTCGTCCATTTGGATGGCCCCGGACACGCAGCCGGCGTATAGTTCGGCACTTTCGATCAGCGCATCGGGAAGTTGACCGATCAGCACCACGTCCGATATACTGAAGTGGCCGCCGGGACGCAGCACCCGTTTGATCTCCGCGAATACCCGCGCCTTGTCCGGAACGAGATTGAGCACACAATTACTGACGACTACGTCCACGCTGGCCTCGCTCACCGGTAGATCCTCGAGGTCGCCCAGCCGGAATTCGACGTTGTGATAACCCAGTTTTTCAGCGTTCTGCCGGGCCCGCTGCAGCATGGCCGGTGTAAAGTCGACGCCGATGACTTTGCCGGTGGCGCCGGTTTCGGCACGCGCGACGAAACAATCGTTGCCGGCACCGGAGCCCAGGTCGAGCACCACGTCACCGGCTTCGATCCGGGCGAATTCCGTGGGCAAACCACAGCCCAGACCCAGATCGGCGTCCGGGTTATACCCCTGCAAGTGGGCGTAGGAATCGGCCATAATATCGCAGGTGCCGGGGGCGCCGACTCCACAGCAGGAAGCAGCATTGGACGCTTTGTCCTGGAGGGCAATCTTCGAGTATTGCTCCCGAACGTTGGACTTAATGTTTTCAGCAGTAGGCATAATTTGCGTTTTTGATAACTGGTTAACAACACGAGTCTCCGGACTCGCCTTTTACTAAGAAGGTAGCGATCAAATGCTGCAACTGTCTTACGCTGTCCCAATTAATACAGTAACAGGATTTGGCGCCATCCACGGTACCTTGAATCAGGCCGGCATCTTTCAACTCCTTCAAATGCTGGCTGACAGTGCTCTGGGCCAAAGGCAGTACTTCGACAATTTCGCCGCAAATACAGGTCTGCCGGCGAGCCAGTTCCCGCAGTATGGCGATGCGGGCGGGATGCCCCAGGGCTTTGGCCAGTTCGGCCAATTCATTTTCGGCGGGACTGAATGCGTTGAGTTTGGGTGCAGCCATCTTGATTTGAATAATTTCATCGCAAAAATACGATGGATTATTTGACTTTGCAAGAAATGGAAAATATTTATCGTAAAATAACGATGGTCGTCATCATGCGCTGCAAAGCCTTGAGATCGGCTGGAATTGAAGCCCTGCTACCGAAGTGTCAGGGTGGTGGTGGCAAGGCCTTTTAATCATACCATATTGGAATAGAAACGCCCATGTTCCAGGCCGAAACTAACGAAGCCCACGGCCCTTTTAATCGTACCATTTCAGCGCACGACTTCCAATTTCTCCGTCGCCACCCGGCCATCCGCCAGGCGGCCCTGTACGAAATACAGCCCTGCCGGCAAATCGCTCAACTCCAGGCGAAAGGGTATGCCGCCGCCGGACTGCGCTGTCGGAATCTGCTTTACTTTTTTGCCTAAAACGTTAAAAATCAACAGGTCGGCGAGTGGTGTTGGCGCACTAACCCACGCCTCGTTTTTCGCCGGATTGGGCTGCAAAACCAGCCTGGCGGTAGGCAACCGGGGCGTTTTTCCCGCCACGTTATCATTAAAGAACTGGCAGTCGCAATCGGCAGTCATCCGTTCCAGCGTTTTGGCTTCGGTGAAGTCCACGATATAGGCCCACCAGTTGTTGAGGAAACCGTTTTGATCCTTGCAGACAAAGTGCGGTAAGCGGCGATGCCACCAGGACATAAAGCCTACCTGGGAACAGTCCCAGGACTGACAGGTGACCAGCGCCGAATCCCCCAGCAGAAAAGGATAGCGCTTCCATTGCGGCGCGAAGCTGCGCACCGTAGCGGGATTACCATAGTCGTAGTCGCTGGCGCCATTGGGCGGGAAATGGATATTACCCACCTGGGCCCGATCCGGCAGGTCCTTTTCCAGCGAAGTGAACTGCTCCCAGCCATTCTGCGGCTGGGCATAGACATCCCAGCGTCCGAACAAATGGGTCATGGCGGATTCCACCCGGTGCCCATAGCTGTGCCAGGCCTCGGCTACGCCACGCTCGTAGTTGAGGCCCATGATGGGCAGCTGACCCACGCAGTTATTGCCGGTGAGCGGCGGTGAATTGTACCAGAAGGCGCCTTCGCCGGTTAGCCGGCTCTCGTAAGCGCCCAGAAAGGGCATGGAGTAGACCCAGACTTCGTCTATCAGGCCGCTGTCGCTGGCGGTGCAGAAATCGTGGGCGGCCAGCAGGCCGTTGTAGTCGAAGGCGGCCTGGCCCAGCTGCTCGGCTACGTAGTGTAGGGTGGTCCAACCGGGTTCAAGGAAGAGTTTAGCGAGACTGTCTACTGAAAGCGGGAAACCCTGAAAGTGGGTATAGAGAGCGGTTTCGTCGTAGGTTTCGGTCAGTTCATACTGCACCGCCCCGGCACTGGCGGCATTCAGGCTGTCCAGCAGCGCCTGGGTGAGCGCCA